>NZ_JBALMS010000001.1:0-44115 GCF_036962205.1 Bacillus sp. JJ664
TTAAAAATAAATAAATTTAAGAAACTAAATCTATTAGAAATTATTTTAATTCAACTAAGTAAGCTAATAAACATGTTTTTTTACTTTTGACTTAGGTAAAAAAGTAGAAAACCCTAGCAGAATCTGAACTTATACAGTTAAAAAATTATCTTTAATATAGTAAAAAAATCAAAAAATAGTTTGATAAATCAAAATCAGTAACTTTATTCGGGCTGAAAGTAGGTTTTTTTCAACAAAATTATCATTTTTTATCTTTTTATAAGTTAAAAAAAGACGTGGTAATATAGTCGGAACTATTTTATATTTTACTTGTGATATAACTCATAAATAGCTAGTTTGGAATGAAAGTTTGTTACAATTTTCACAAAAGGATTCAATCGTTATGAATTAGAATTGCTAGGAAAGGGCAATGAGCCTCATTTTCGAAAGATATTTTGTGAAAAAAACACAAACACGTAACGTGAGGAATAGAAAGCACGAGTACATGGCATATTGAATGTTAGAAATATGAAGTAAAGAAGTATGGAATATAAGGAGTGATAACAGTAGTTCGGATATACTTGTGATTTATTTCACAAAAAAAGATGATTAACAAAGGAGATGGAAAAGTGATTCGGAATTTAAGTACAAAGTTTAAACTTGGCCTAATCATCCTCATTTTTATTTTATCGATGGTTTTTCTACAAGTTAATACATTTAAAAAAATAGCAGGTATGAAAGAAAACTCTGGGGGATTGTATAAGGATAGATTAATTCCGACTGTAGTGTTTTCTGAATATCGGTTAAATAATCGAAAAGTAATTGCTGACATGTGGCAACTATTTACACATACAGATCTTTCAACTAGTAACCAACTAAGGCTCAATATAGATACAACCATGAAAAAAAATAAGCAACTATTAAATGACTATAAATCAACTAAAATGACAACTAAAGTAGCGAACATTATTAAAGATATTGAGAAAACAATGCCATTATTTGAAAGTAGTATTCAAAAATCTGTTCAACTCGGATTACAAAACAAAAATGAAGAAGCCATTAATTTATACAATAACGAAATAACTAAATATGTTAATCAACTGACTACACTTTACGATCAATTAGACCAAGTAAATTTTAATATATCTAAAGACTTAAATGAAGATAATGAAAAGCTTGCTAGTAGCTCGGTAAATCAATCTCTATTGCTATTCTTTATTGTTACAGTCATTTGTA
This sequence comes from Bacillus sp. JJ664, assembly GCF_036962205.1. Lineage (NCBI taxonomy): Bacteria > Bacillati > Bacillota > Bacilli > Caryophanales > Bacillaceae > Bacillus > Bacillus sp. JJ664. Next base: position 1,216 of record NZ_JBALMS010000001.1, read on the forward strand.
TAGGGCTAGGAACTTATATTTCTAGACTCATAACAAAACCAATTAATCAGTTACTGGTGTCTTTACGAGCGACTCAAAATGGAGATCTTACACAGAAAGTAGATTATGAATCAAAAGATGAATTAGGTAAATTAACGAGTGCTTACAATGAAACAATGTCAAATTTGTGTGAGCTAATCAGTCAAGTACAAGAGATATCTGATCAAGTGGCTGCTTATTCAAGTGAACTTTCTGCTAGTGCTGAGCAAACAAGTGAAGCTAGCGAGCATATTGCTACAAACACAGTTGAAGTTGCCAGTGGTTCGGAAGATCAAGTAAGAACAGTTATGGAAACGAATGAAACTGTACATAGTATGGTCAAACAAGCACAAGTAATTGGGAGCAATTCGATCAAAGTTAATGAGGCTGCAAAAGAGGCAGAGCAACTTTCAATTGATGGAGTTCAGGTTGTTCTAGTGGCAGTAGCGCAAATGGAAGAAATTCATAACACGATTAGTAGTCTGAATAATGCAATTAATATATTAGGAGAACGTTCAGGAGAGATTGGTGAAATTGTCCAAGTAATAACTAGAATAGCAGATCAGACCAATTTACTAGCATTAAATGCTGCAATTGAAGCTGCTCGTGTAGGAGAGCATGGAAAAGGGTTCGCAGTTGTTGCTGCAGAAGTTCGAGGGTTAGCTGAGGAATCGGCGGTCTCTGCTAATAATATCTCTAAATTGATTATTGGCATTCAAAAAGAGGTTAACAATGCGATAGCCGTCATGGAAATGACGAATAACCAAGTTGAAGTTGGTTCTAGCAATGTAAGTAATGCAGGTATTTCATTTGGAAAAATTCAAAGTTCAATTAATGAAGTTTCAATTCAAATTCATGAAGTATCCTCGGCTGTTCAACAAATGGTTGCAGGCACAGAACAATTAGGGGTATCAATTGAGGATATCAGTTCAATTGCACAAAATACAGCTGCACAAACTCAGAATATTTCTGCTGCTACCGAAGAGCAACTAGCAACGATGCAGGAAATCTCTGCTTCATCAACTACGCTGGCTGATATGGCAGAAGATTTACAAAAAAGAACTAGCGTATTTAATGTTTAGTAAAACCGTATGTCTGGAAATAAAGGCGAAATAACTACCAAAAATTATTATTTACTAAATACTAACCAATAGAAGGTGAAGAAGACTTAATGAGTCTTCGATTTAGGTCAAGGATATTATAATTCAAGACTAATTCCATTAAACAAAAATGATAGAAGTGGGGTTGCAAATATGACAGTAGTAAAAAATGAAAGTAGAAATTCGAATGTAATTCATATGAAAATAGATGCCGGTCATAAAGAGGATTCATTATTTAATATCATTAATCACATAGAAAAACGAATGATAGAAATGCAGATTGATAAAATTAAAAATGAACTTAAACTTAATGAACAAAAGCTTATAAATAATCTTCGTAAGTGTAACTTCATGATTATGAATGAGAATAATTTGAGTATGGATGATTTAGCTATGAAAGTAAATTATAAAGCAGAAGATATTGAGGAGGCTTTAAATGGTAGCGGGGGCAAGAATCAGAGAATCATTTTATCTGAGATTTGTATTTATCTAATTAATCTATTGAATAGAAAATTTGAATGAAATCACAAAAGGAGAGACAGTTATGCTAGCAACTAGGTTGGACATCATTAAACGGAAAAATAACACTGTTATATTTGTGGAGAGTTTACTATTTCTGTCAGGAATTTGTAGAATACTAGAATATCATCAAATAGAGGTTAAAAGAATTTCAGTTTTTGATGAAGTGTTTCAAACAAATGACTTAAATTCTATATTTATTTGTGAAGTAGCTAGTAAAGACATGGAAACAAAAGCTAAATCAATCTTGAAAAATGATAGTTCAACTAAAGTGATTGTCATAAAAGATGAACTCAAGGTGAATGAAATTGAAGCGTTAGTTGATTTAGGTGTAAAGGGATGTTTGCTATCTGATTTAGATGAAGTTTATTTAGTGACGACAGTAAAACAAGTTCATTTAGGAAATTTATTTATTGATTACCGTTTTACGAATGAAATTTTAAGAGAATATAAATCATATAAAAGAATTCAGAAACAAAGACAACCAGTTGATCTTGAATCAATTAATACCTTATTAACAAAAAGAGAATATGAAATATTAAAACTCTTAGCTAAAGGTTGTACAAACTACCAAATCTCCAAAAGATTGTACATTTCAGAAAAAACAGTGAAAAACCATGTTTCTAATATTCTAGCAAAAATGCAAGTTCAAGATCGTTTAAATGCTGTTATTAAAGGGTTAAGACATAATTGGATAAAAATTGATGCTTGTTAGGTAGGAATGTTTTCAAAATTTGTAGAGAAAATTTAGTGAGATGGAAAGAAAATAAACTGGAAGAAGTGAGTTATGAAAAACAAATCAACACTACATAATCAAGTTGTTAAAGTTGGAGATTATATAAGTTTTGATGCAAAGATCCATATAGACAAGATCAGGTCTAAAATTGTAAAAGCTAAAGTCCTCATGGTTTATGAGAATTGTGTACTCGTTGACGTTCGTAAAATAAAAATATTTGATGTTGATTTTACAGTTGTAAATCATAAAAACTACACTATTTTAAATAGAAAAGAACAGACAGACTCTATTAGACCATTCTTTTCGTCCTAGTCACACTAGTTGAGTTTTGAATAATAGAAAATATTGAAATTCCAAAAAGGGGTTAGCAAGTGATAACAAAAGTAGTAAAAGATCATATTTATAAACACAATACTGTAATACTTGTAGAGAACTCATTAATTGTTCTTGGGGTTTTTAGAGTTTTAGATTGCTACAAATTAAAAATAGAGATGATAGAATATGAAAATTTATTAGAGAAACAGTATCAAAATACGATATTAATAACAAAGGTTTCAAAAGAATCGATGCCACATAAAGCAAAGTTACTATTATCAATGGATGCATCAACTAGAATTATCACTATCTGTAACAAAATAGAAATATATGAGATTGAGAAGCTAGTAGAATTAGGTGTGAGGGGAATATTATCGAATAGGATGGAAGAAGATGAACTTATTCAAGCAATTAAGCAAGTTTTATTAGGGTATATATTTATAGAAAATCGGTATTTAAAATTATTAATACAAGATTACCGAAAATTAAAAATAGATTCACTTCAAAATGCACCGATAAACGCAATAAATTTAAAGGAATTATTAACAAATAAAGAATACGAAGTTATAAATTTAGTTGCAGAAGGTTATTCATGTAAACAAATAGCTGATCGGCTGGTTATTTCAGAAAGATCAACAAGATTACAAATTTCTAAAATCATAAAGAAGCTGGAAGTAAAAGATAAATTAAATGCTGTCATAAAATTTTTAAAGATTAAGTGGGGAAAACTGTAAAGCGTTAATTTACTAGTACTATCCTATTAGATTCATATTTACTTTTACAATGTAATGGAGGTAGTAAATTTGAAAGCAATTGGGATTGAGAAAAGAGTAGATTCAGTAGGAAGAATTGTTATTCCAATAGAAATTAGAAGATTATTAAATATCGAGTTCGGTGACATGATGGAAGTATTAATAGATGCAGGAAATATTATCGTTAGAAAAGGTGCTGATACGAAATGTCTGATTACTGGCGAAAAAACAGGCAATATGATTAAGCTAGCAGACGGAAAAATTGTTGTCAGTAATGAAGGCGCTAAGTTATTAAGGGCCGAAATAACGAAAGAAATTAAAATAGCCAAAGTTAAACAGAATAATGGCAAGGAGACAAAAAAATGAGAGTAATGGTGCAATATAGGTCATCGGTTAAAATTGCAGGGAAAATTATAATGAATAGTACTGATTCTTTTGCATCAGTTGAAATTGAAAATATTGAAAACGAAGAAGAGCTTTCAAAAAGCGTACAAATAGCTTTAGCAAAATTTATTAATCGCCAAGCTGAAGAATTTAAAATAATTGGATTTACAAAAATATAAAAATGAAAAAGTAATGGATGTAATCTTTACATACAATACACAAAATGCCACTACTTAATTTCCATAAGTCTGTTCAAATGGTAACCCAATGTACTAAAAACCAAATGATAATAAAGCAAAACAACTTCGATAAGTTGGATTGCTATGTTAGGAGTTTTCAGATGAACTATTTGCTATTTAATATTCATTTATTTTATACAATTATTATTTTTATATTGTGTTTTATCATTGTTAACAAACAAAGTTCGTGAGTTTCGTAGCGATTAATTCGTTGTAATGTCTGCACTGATTTTTGAAAAAATCGTATTTACCAAAGCTTGAGCAATATTTAGTATTCTAAAATGATATTATGACCAATAACAAAAACGAGTAGCTATTTTTGCTACTCGTTTTTAAATTGAAGTCTTTTGTCATAAAACATTTTCTAATCAGTAATTTTCAATCCCATCAAGCTCGCAAGCTGAATCGCTTGATATGATGATACTTTACAGCCATTTAAACTTTCTATTGAAACAGTTAGTGCACTAAATGTAGAAGAACTAATATCTATCCCCTTTAGTGATGTTTGTTCAAAATTGGCTTCATCAAGATTACAGCTTATAAAATCAATTTTTTTAAATTTACAATCGTAAAAATCTGTACTTTTTAAAGAACTATCTTGAAAAATGACTTTCTCTAACTTCGAGTCTCCAAGCAACGCCAAATTTAAGACAGACTGATCAAATTGTACGTTTCCAAAGCTAGAATCCGTTAAATTTACACCTAATAATTTACAATTCTTAAATATGACTCTGTGAATGGAAGACTTGCTCATATTGCAATTTGAAAAATCACAGTCTTCAAATTGCACATCAATTATATCGATATTACTAAAATCTGTATTATTGAACCTACAATTTTTAATCAACATTTTTGATAATCTTGCTCTTTCAAGAACTTCATTTTCAAAAACAGAGTCGTTTATTTCGCACATTTCAAGTTCAGGATCCTCTTCATAAAAAATATCATTAAAATTTCTCAATTGTAATTCTCGTGGGATATTGGGTGAATCAATTTTCATCTTAATTCCTCTCTTATATATAAATTGGGACGTTTCTTTAAAAAAACTCTAGATTATTAACTTTAACTATAACGAAATTTAGGTTAAAAAAAAGGCTTATAATTTTTAAGAATTTGTGTACAAAACAGCTATTTAATGTGAGATTCTATAAAAATAAGCCGCAATTGCGGCTTTTCTAACTACTCTAGATGAGGATTCTACTACTTAGAATCACTTGTTTTACTTTCCTTTTCATGAATAACTGTTCTCCAATTTAAATCTCCACGTTCTAAACCATGTATTAAAATTTCTGCAGTTCCCATATTCGTCGCCAAAGGTATTGAATAAACATCGCATAAGCGAAGTAACGCTAAAATATCAGGCTCATGTGGTTGCGGTGTAAGCGGATCTCTGAAGAAAATAACTATATCCATTAAATTTTTTGCGATTAAGGCTCCTATTTCCTGGTCTCCACCTAGTGGACCTGATTTAAAACGATGTAACTGCAATTTTGTCTGTTCCATAATTCTTGTACCAGTTGTACCAGTAGAATATAGCTCATGTTTAGACAAAATCGATTCATATGCTTTTGCAAAATTCACTAAGTCAGCTTTCTTACCATCATGTGCAATAAATGCGATTTTCAATAAAAACAGTCCTTTCAAAAGTTGTAAATAACACAACTACTGTAATTTGATAAAACGGATCTTAACTAATTATAATATTATGTTCAAAAAAAGACTCTTCCAAATATAGAAAATTTAAATTTATTCATATGTAATGCAATTCTAGTTGGTAATAGGGTAGCTTCGATACGCCGTAAAATAATAGCTGTAGAGTGAACAAGGAATGTTAAATAACGCTATAGAATAGTATTCAATAATGAAGATATCATTTTTAAAACGCCACAAATGAAGATATGTATAAATTAAAATAATATGCTCTTTTCTAAAACTACTTAACAATGTGAGGGGTAAATTATTAATTAAGGGAGGTTGGAGAATGTTTCCTATACTAGAAACTGAACGATTAGTATTGAGAGAATTAAATGAAGATGATGCAATTGGCATATTAAACTGTTTTTCAAATAATGATGTATTGCGTTATTATGGGCAAAAACCATTAACAAGCATAGACCAAGTAAAACAAATCATTCAAAATTTTTCAACGAACTTCAGTAAAAAACGAGGGATTAAATGGGGTATTGAATTAAAAGGGAAGGAAGGTATTATCGGAACAATTGGATTTCAGGAGTGGTCACAAGAACATAAGAGAGCGGATATAAGCTATGCACTTTTACCTGAAAATTGGGGGAATGGTTACGCATCAGAGGCTGTATGCAAAACGGTTTCTTATGGCTTTGAAGAGCTAGGGTTAAAGCGAATTGGCGCAGTTGTTTTTACTGGAAATAAATCTTCAATTAAGTTGTTGACCAAACTTGGCTTCCAAAAGGAAGGGGTATTGAGAAATTATCTATACCAAAATGATGTGCCGTTTGATACCAGTATTTATTCTTTATTAAAGTAAAGATTTAATGAATAACAAAGAAAGTCCCTGTATGCCAGGGACTTAAGTAAAAGACAAGTGCCGGTCGTTTATATTATCGAATCGATTGCGCGCCAAATTTACAGACTTAATCAATAGGTTGGATACATGGTAAATTCTTATTCTTTTAGATTTTGGTATTACATGTTAACTCATTTATTTATGGGAATAATAGGTAAATGTCAGTTCGTTGTAGAAATAAGTAAAGATGAAAATACACCATAAAGGAGAAAAAGAATGAGTAAATTTGGATTGTTCGGCAAGTTTACAGTTAAAGAGGGCGAACGTGAAACGTTAGTCAACATTTTATTGGAAGCAGCGGAATCAATGGAGAATTTGGATGAATGTGAATTATATCATGTAAGCATTTGTGAGGATGAGCCAAATTCAGTATTTGTATATGAAGTATGGTGTAGCGAGCATGCTCATCAAGAGTCGCTAACTCTTGAATCTACCCAAATATTAATCAAACATGCAAAACCAATCATTACAGGAATGGAAAGAATTGCAACGCTCAAGCCAGAGGGTGGTAAGGGTATTTCATCTTAAATTGATTACTATAAGATCCATATTAAAAAACCTACCTAGCATTCGTTCTGAGGTAGGTTTTTTAATATTTTAGAATAGGTATTACATTTATTAACTTAACCACCACAATTCAACAGGGTTTAACTCATATAAACTATTTTCACGATACATATATTGACACATAATGAGTTCGCGTCGAAGTGTAGCATAGTCCTCATGGTATTGTTTTAAATATTCATTAATCTCTTTTTCTTGATAAACTCTTCCAAACTCTAATCCTTTTATCATATGTGCAAGGACTACTAGTTTTTTCTTCCTTTGTGCAGGGTAAATCTTTAATTTTCCATCTTTTGTGAAGAAATTATTGATAATGGCTGAACGTTCTTCTTCCGTTACTGACATTTCCATATTGGAATTCCCTCCTGTGCCGACAGTTATAATTGATTTTGCACTCGTTTCTAATATTTTTAGATTAATAGAAAAATAGATTGTGTTTTTATCTCTGCGTTCTTTAATTAAGCCAACTTCTCTGAGCTTTGAAATATGATGCGTGATTGTCGGTGGTTTTAGTCCCAACTTCCCGGCAATCTCTTGCCCACTCAATTGACCTTGCTGAAGCAAAGCGATTATACGAACGCGGTTAAGATCACCTAGCGCTTTATGAAATTCGACAATTTTATTTAACTGCAATATTCACCAACTACTTTCATAAGTATCTAATTAGATAATAATCTAATTAGATTTAATTTGCAAGTTTAAAAAGGGAAAATGTGGTATTTATTGAATACTTAACATGAAAAGTAAAATGTATTTTGTAGTATTTGATGTGAAAAGTTTAACAAATTAGGAGAGATTCACTAAAAATAATCATTATAAGGGGGGACACACTCTTAAATAGCAACAACGGATATGAAAACAACCAAATATATATCATGTGATGCAAAAGAAAAAAATAATATATCAAATTAAGAGCTGACTTATAACGTTATTTTCAGAAATTTTAGAAATATGTTATTCTTAGATTGAGAGAAAATTACATATAAAAAATTTGGAAGATGGACAATACATATTTGGGTTCCTCAACAGTCTCTTCCGTTCTTACTTAGTATCTACGTTAGTATTCTAAATGAGAGGAGGACAATCTTTATGAAATCATTAGAAAATATGTCTTTTTTAGATGAGAAAAGACTAGCTAAAAGCGTAGACTTGCAAGATGTACTAATGAATATGGTCAAAGGGTGTTATTACCTAAACTCAAAAATGGAATTTGTATTTATTAACAAAGCTGCGGAAGCGATGATTGAGAAGCCTAAAGAAGAGTTATTAGGTGCTTGTATGTGGGATGTTCTACCTAACTATATTGGAACTGATGTTTATAAATATTATCATAAAGCCTATGATGACCAAGAAATACAGACATTTGAGATTGTTACGGAATACTCTAAAAGAGATGTAGAAATCAGAGTTATTCCAGATAAAAATGGGATTTTATCTATATTTACGGATATAACAGAGAAGAAAAAGTCTGAAGAAGAACAGATGTACATAGAGAAAATTAAAATTATTGGTGAGATGGCAGCGGGGGTCGCTCATGAAGTACGGAATCCACTTACAATTGTAAAAGGCTTTTTGCAAGTAATCTCAGAAAATAATGATTTAAGTGACTATAAGGATATATTTGCGTTAATGATTGACGAGATGAACCGTGTAAATAACATCATTTCGGAATTTCTTGATATAGCTAAAGTTAAGCCAAACAAAATTGAATTTAATGATTTAAATGGGATCATAAAAACATTAAACCCTTTGCTTGAAACGAGAGCACTAAAAGAAAATAAGTTCATTCATTTAGAATTGTCTAGTATTCCAACTATAAAAATTGATCAAAATGAGATTCGCCAGCTTCTTTTGAATATGGTTAGTAATTCTTTAGATGCGATGAAACCACACGACTCGGTTGTTTTAAAAACATATATAAAAGAAGGTACGGTTGTATTATCAATTATTGATAGCGGAAAAGGGATTCCTCCTGAAATAAATGATCGAATATCTACACCGTTTGTGACTTCAAAGGAGAATGGGACAGGTCTAGGATTGGCAATCTGTTATGCAATCGCAAAAAGAAATAATGCCACGATTGATTTTGTATCAAGCTCAAATGGAACGACGTTTAATATTAGGTTTAATCAATAAGATGGTTATATTAGAATAGTAAAACGAGAGATCTGTTGAAACAGATCTTTTTTTGTTTGTCTGAATAATGTGCAAAACATGTTTAACACATGCTTTGTAATTTACTAAAATTTAGGTGTAAAACATACTTTACATATATTACTGTAAAGGTGAAGTCATCATGATAAATAGGATAAAAGAATATCGAGAAAAATTAGAGATTTCACAAGGGAAATTAGCAGACTTATGTCATGTAAGTAGACAGACGATCAATGCAATCGAGAATAATAAGTATGATCCAAGTTTACAACTCGCATTTCATATTGCTAAAAACTTAGGCATTAAAGTAGATGATTTATTTTGTTTTGAGGGAAAGAGTGATTTATGAGGACTCGAGGGATGACAGCATTATTATCTGGTATAGCTTCAAAGATTGTAATCGGATTTACGATTTATAAACTTTGGATCGGAAAAGATGTTGGGTTTAATGAAGTCGGTTCCATAGGTGGTTTATTAATTTTGTTTTTAACTGCGATTACTTGGGGATCGAAAGAAGAGAAAGATGGTATTTTACAAGAGGAAGAATTAGGACAAAGAATCATAGAAAAAAGTTCTAAAATTAGTTATTTTCTTTTAATGGTGTTTGTGTTTCTAGCGGCAGTTATTGATAAATTAGTTTCAGGTTCTATTAATATCATGCTGCTATTATTATTAATATTATCAATGATTACATTACCTTTTGTAGAATTTCTAGTTGCCAAAAAATATCAATAAAATCAATTGGAAAGTGGTTATCTAACTACTATGTTTTCGGAGTTTATCGACAAAAAATGGTTCTTGCGCTCGAATAATATTTTTTATGATTTTGATTTCTAGTCATTGACTTTTTATTTATCACATATTAGTATTAGGACAATTAAATTTTAACTTAGCGTTGACGAAGAGTAGTAACGATTACGGAAACTTAAGAGAGCTGATGGTTGGTGAGAATCAGTGTGAAAGTAATTGTGAATGGACTTCCGAGCTACCAAACCGAACCGGTCGTTTAGTAGTAGGCTTTGGCGAGTAGCCTCCTCGTTACAAGAGGCGAGTATTCAACGGAATTATTTGGATACTGGCAAAGCGGCTGTTAATCAGCTAATGAAGGTGGCACCACGGGTCTCTCGTCCTTTTTAAGACGGGGGGCCCTTTTTGTATTTATTTTTAAAATCATATTGTTAAATCGCTGAGTAAGAAGAGTAAATATTGGTGAATGTCCCAGAGAGTTAGACATTGGTGAGAGTCTAACACAGGAACCTATATCGAATGGGCTTACGAGAGGCATCTTGAAATTTATAGTAGGGATGCACGGACTTCCACCGTTAAAAGGATAGGATATCGGATTGTTATAACAACAATTCCCGTATCTGAAAAGTGGGATTAGGCGTTTTCTAATCCAATCGAGGTGGTACCGCGGTATAAAATAATCGTCCTCTATATGTACAGTTTCTGTGCATATAGGGGACTTTTTTTATGTATTTGGTTCAATTAGAGCCATCTATTAAAAAGTGAATTTTAGGAGGTTAAAGTGCTATGTCATCAATACAAAACAAAGTAGAAATTATATTTGAAGCATTGCAAGGAGATACATTTACACCAATATCTCTTTTTAACAAATTATCTGGAACAAAGAAGTTTTTATTCGAAAGCTCATTTAAACATCAGGATGCTGGCAGATATTCATTTATTGGTCGCAGTCCAGTGTTTGAGTTAATTGGGACGAATCAACAAGGAGAAGTTTTATATAGAAATGGTCATAAAGAAGAGTTCAGCGGTAATTCAATTTTAAAGTTAAAGGAGCTAATACCTAATCAAAAAGCGATTGAAGAATACCAAATACCCTTCATAGGTGGAGGGATTGGTTATGTTGGTTATGATATCGTTCGACAGTTTGAAGAAATTGGAGAAGGTTTAGAAGATACGATCGGATTACCGGATATTCATCTCATGTTTTTTGAGGTTGTTATTGTCTTCGATCATTTAGAGCAACAAATATCAATTGTTGGGATCAAACTTTCGAAAGAAACAACTACTGAAATGCTTGAAAGGGAAATTCAAGATCTTAAACAAGAGATTTTGAATGAAAAGATTGAGAAGAAGCAAGTGCCTTTCACATTTTCAACTTTCAACCCTGAAGTAACGAAGGCGCAGTATATGACGAAAGTTGAGAAGGCAAAAGGTTATATTCAGTCAGGAGAAATCTTTCAAGTCGTATTATCACAGAGAATGAAGGCAAATTTTGAAGGGAATCCGTTTGATTATTACCGTAAGTTACGAATCCAAAACCCTTCACCATATATGTACTATATAGATTTTGGAACTAACGTGGTAGCAGGTACATCACCAGAAAGCTTAATCAAAGTGAGAGGAAGTCAAGTGATAACAAACCCAATTGCTGGTACAAAGCGCAGAGGGCAGACCATCGAGCAAGATGAAATGATTGAAAAACATTTAATTCAAGATGAAAAGGAATTAGCAGAGCATAAAATGCTCGTCGATTTAGGGAGAAATGATCTTGGGAAAGTTTGTGAGTTCGGTTCGGTAAGATTAGAAAAATTTATGGACATTGAAAAATACAAATATGTCATGCATTTAGTTTCTGAGGTTAGCGGGACTTTAAAGAAACCATTTACAGCACTTGATGCATTTATATCATGTTTACCAGCGGGGACAGTTTCAGGAGCACCGAAAATTAGAGCAATGGAAATCATTAATGAATTAGAAGAGTCAAAAAGAGGCGTATACTCCGGAGCTGTTGGTTATATTTCGGTAAATGGTCATCTGGATTTTGCTTTAGCGATCCGAACAATCATTTTTCATAACAATGAAGCCTTTATTCAAGCAGGTGCGGGGATTGTTTATGATAGTTCACCTGAACTAGAGTATGAGGAAACCATTCATAAAATGAAAGCTTTTCTGGAGGGAAATCATGATATTACTAATTGATCATTATGACTCATTTACCTACAATCTTTATCAATATTTAGGAGAACTTGGAGAAGAAGTATACGTAGCTCGATATGACAAAATCAGCATAGATGAAATAGAACAGTTAAATCCAAAAGCAATCGTACTTTCACCAGGGCCAGGTAAACCAGAAGAAAAACATGAAACGCTTCATTTAATCCGAAGATTTTATGAATCAATCCCAATGCTTGGTATTTGTTTAGGTCATCAAGCAATAGGTTATGTATTTGGTGCCACTATTCAAAAAGCAAGGACTATTAAACATGGAAAAACTTCAAATATTACTCACCAGGGAAGTAATTTATTTGCATATTTACATCAGCCTTTAGAGGTAATGAGGTACCATTCCTTGGTGATTCAAAAAGACAGTTTACCACATAACTTTGAAACATTAGCAACATCAATGGATGATCAAGAAATTATGGCAATTAAGCATAGAAAATTTCCAATCTATGGTATGCAGTTTCACCCTGAATCGATTGGTACAAAGCAAGGTAAGCAGTTATTACTAAATTTTTTAGATGAGATTAAGGAGGAGTTTAGCAATGAAAGAGTATCTTCAAAGATTAGCAAATAAAGAATCCTTTTCGTCAGAAGAAATGCAATTAGCAGTTGGACAAATGCTTTTGGATGAAGAGATATCTGATAGTGAGATTGCTGCATTTTTAATTGCTTTAAAAACGAAGGGAGAAACAGTTGATGAAATTGCAGGGCTTGTAAATGCAATAAGGAACAATACGATTGGGTTTTCACGAAAGTTTCAGAATGTCATTGATAATTGCGGAACTGGAGGAGATCGTTCACTTAGCTTTAACGTGAGTACAACTTCAGCATTCGTCATTGCCGGTTCTGGAATTCTAGTAGCAAAGCACGGTAACAGAAGTATGTCTAGTAAAACGGGAAGTGCTGATGTTTTAGAAGAGCTTGGCGTTCACTTATCAATTCCATCTCATTACGCAGAAGAATTATTAGAAAAGATCGGAATCGCTTTTTTATTCGCGCCTCATGTTCATCCGAAGTTGAAAAAAGTGATGAAAGTAAGACGTGAATTGCAAATACCTACCATTTTTAATTTAATCGGACCTTTGACAAATCCAATTGAGTTAGAAACGCAATTACTAGGTATATATCGACGGGACTATTTAGAAATGTTTGCTGAGGTGTTAAAAAAACTTGGACGAAAAAGAGCAATTGTAATCAATGGCGCAGGTCATCTAGATGAAGCTTCACTAGAAGGACAGAATCACTTAGTCCTATTAGAAAATGGAAATCTGAAAAAAATGACTTTGCATCCGGAAGAAGTTGGTTTAACTTGCTACCCAAATGCATCCATTATTGGGGGAGATTCGAAAGTCAATGCAGACATACTTTTAGGTGTTTTGAAAGGAGAAAGAGGAGCATTTCGTGACACAGTCTTATTAAATGCAGGTCTTGCAATCTATACTTCAGGTACTGTACAAAACATTTCAGATGGAATCAAAAAAGCGCAAGAGAGTATAGATTCCGGAGCTGCCTACGAAAAATTATGTTTGTTAGTTGAACAAACGACTAAATTCAAAAAAGAGGTGATTTAAATGGAAACGATTTTGGAACGAATTCTTTTTGAAAAAAGGAAAGAAATAAAAAGCTTAAAAGAGTTAAAAAGAAAAGAGCTACGGAAAGAAACAACATACTCTCTCATCAAACAACTTGAACAGGCAAACACATTATCAGTGATTGCAGAGTTTAAAAGGGCTTCGCCTTCTAAAGGAGATATAAATATCAATTTAAACCCAGCAGAACAAGCCAAACATTATTCGGAAAATGGTGCAGCAGCAATTTCGGTTTTAACAGATGCTACCTTTTTTAAAGGATCGTTTCATGATTTGAGACTTGTAAGAGAAGCTGTTGATATTCCGATTTTATGTAAGGATTTTATTATTGATCAAGTTCAAATAGATTTAGCAAAAGAAAATGGTGCCAATATTATTCTATTAATCGCAGCTGCCTTGACTCCTTCTGTACTCAGTGAGTTATATGAATATGCTATACAACAAAATTTGGAAGTACTAATGGAAGTTCATGATGAAGCGGATATAGAAAAAGCGTTTAAAGTCGTTCCTAAGGTAATTGGAATTAATAATCGAAACTTAAAAACATTTGAAGTGGATCTAGCAGTAACTGAAAGATTGGCCCCATCTATTCAATCTTTTGGAAGCTATGTCATAAGTGAAAGTGGGATCTTTACGAATACAGATGCGAAAAGAGTCAGTGTTGCAGGTGCGAGCGGTGTACTTGTAGGAGAAGCTTTAATGAGAAGCGGAGACTTGACTGCTAGTATGAATGATTTAATGATTCCTAATTTGAGGGGGGCAAAACAGTGAATGTAAAGATCTGTGGGATAACAGATTGTAAAACAGCTCAGTTCGCTATTGAAGCAGGAGCTGATGCGATCGGATTTGTCTTTGCTGAAAGTAAACGTCAAATTAGTGTATCTAAAGCAAAGGAAATCATTCAAACAATCCCAAAACATATTCTCAAAATAGGAGTGTTTGTAAATGAAACTAAGGAGAATTTAGAATCGATTTTTGAAGAGGTTGGATTGACCCATATACAACTTCATGGAGACGAATCTCCAGCGTTTTGCCAAGCATTGCGATATCCAGTCATAAAGGCTATTCGAATTGAATCTGAGTCTGATATTGATCAAATCACCGCGTATTCATGTGATTATATTTTAGTAGATAGCCCACTTGGACCATATAGAGGCGGAAATGGAACAACATTTGATTGGAATCTACTTATTCATAAAAATATTGAAAGAAAGTTGATTTTAGCAGGTGGGTTGACGATTGATAATGTTTTATTAGCAAGTGAAATCGTGAAACCAGTGATGGTTGATGTAAGTAGTGGAGTAGAAACAGATGGCAAGAAGGATGAAAAGAAAATAGAAGCTTTTGTTAAAACAGTAAAAAGAGGAGGAATTTGAGATGAAAAGTTATGTCATGCCTGATTTGAAGGGACACTTCGGAATGTATGGTGGAAAATATATACCTGAAACACTTGTTCAAGCCGTTACTGAATTAGAGGAAGCTTATACAAACGTAAAGAATGATCCGAGTTTTTTTGCTGAAGTAGAAAAACTATTAAAAGATTATGTTGGTCGAGAAACACCCCTTTATTATGCTGAGAATTTAACAAAGTACGCAAATGGAGCTCAAATTTATTTAAAACGGGAAGATTTAAATCATACTGGGGCTCACAAAATCAATAATACAATCGGTCAAGCCCTACTTGCAGTTAAAATGGGAAAACGAAAAATAGTAGCAGAAACCGGGGCGGGCCAGCATGGAGTAGCGACTGCAACGGTTTGTGCCTTGCTAAATCTTGATTGTGTCATATTCATGGGTGCTGAAGATGTTAGAAGACAAGAGCTAAATGTATTCCGTATGGAACTTCTTGGTGCAAAGGTAATCAGTGTTGAATCGGGAAGTGCAACACTAAAGGATGCTGTCAATGAAGCATTGCGTTATTGGGTTGCAAATGTGGATGATACGCACTATTTACTAGGATCTGTAATGGGCCCACATCCATTTCCTATGATGGTACGAGATTTTCAGAGTGTGATTGGGAAAGAGACAAAGAAACAGTTTTTAGCTAGAAACAATAGACTACCAGATGCAGTTGTGGCTTGCATTGGAGGAGGGAGTAATGCGATTGGTATGTTCCATCCATTTATTGAAGATTATACTGTGAAACTTGTTGGTGTTGAAGCAGCAGGTCATGGTGTGAATACAGATAAACAAGCAGCTTCATTAACAAAAGGAGTTCCTGGTGTGTTACATGGAGCGCTAATGTATCTTCTTCAGGATGAACACGGACAAATACAAGAAGCACATTCAATTTCGGCTGGACTTGATTATCCAGGTGTTGGTCCGGAGCATTGTTACTTAAAGGATATAGGTAGAGTTCAGTACGAATCAATCACTGATCAAGAAGCACTAGACGCGTTTCAACTGCTTGCGAAATTAGAAGGAATCATTCCTGCATTAGAAAGTGCTCATGCTGTAGCATTTGCGATCAAACAAGCTGCTAGTATGAAGGAAGATGAAAGTCTAGTCATTTGTCTGTCCGGTAGAGGTGATAAAGATGTTCATACCGTTCGAGAATTTTTAAAGGGGGAAGTCTAGAATGAACCGAATTGAACAGCAATTTTCAAAGCGACTATCAAATGGAGAAAAGCTTTTTATTCCATATATAATGGCAGGTGATGGTGGATTAGATGTGCTAGGTAAAAGACTTGCTCTACTTGAGAAGTTTGGTGCATCTGCAATTGAAATTGGTATCCCGTTTTCAGATCCCGTTGCCGATGGGCCAACAATACAAAAAGCAGGTATTCGTGCTTTACAAGTCGGAACTACATTACGAGATGTACTAGATGAGTTGAAAGAAGTTCGCTCAATGATTTCAATTCCACTCATCATTATGACATATATGAATCCAATTATGGCTTATGGAATAGAAAAGTTTGTCTCTAATTGCAAGAAAGCTGGAATAGATGGATGTATCATACCTGACTTGCCAATTGAGGAAGAAGGGTTGATTGTCAATCAACTTGAGGGTGCTGGAATTGAACTAATTCGATTAGTTACAATGACGACTCCAAAAGACAGAATACAGAAAATTGCTGAAAGAGGAAGAGGTTTTCTCTATACTGTTACAGTAAAAGGAATAACTGGAGTTCGAAATGATTTTAATGGAGATCTGTCTGCATTTTTAAAAAGTGTAAAGGAATTAAGTAGAATACCAGTACTCGCTGGATTTGGTGTTTCAACTCCTGAACAAGTGAAAAAAATAAGTCGAGATTGCGATGGTGTAGTTGTTGGTAGTAAAATTGTAGAATTATTGAATGTAGAGAAAGTTTCTGAGATTAAACATTTGATACAATCAATAAAAGAAATAGAAATAATGAAGCAATAATGACCATCTGTCTGAATCTCTAAGTTTTAATACTTTGTTCTACAAACTGCAAGGATCTTCTTATTGAAGATCCTTTTATTATTTACTTTTAGGACATATGTCCTTTCCAAGTTATATGTAGATATCTTTTAATAATAGAAGAAATAAAATTAGGGAGAGAACGGAAATGAAAGGGAGTTTATTTGCTTTTTTAGGTGGCGCATTTATAACACTACAAGGTGTAGCTAACGCTCATATTAGTCAGGATATAGGTACTTGGCAAACAGCAACGATAACGCAATTTGCAGGGTTCGTATTAGCATTTATTATTTTATTATTTGTGAAAGACGGAAAATGGCAAATACTAACAAAAGTAAAACCATTATATTTGACTAGCGGCGCGTTGGGTGCAATCATTATTTTCAGTAATGTTACATCTATTCATAAGATTGGTGTAACAATTTCGATTTCGGCTTTATTAATTGCACAGCTATGTATGACATATTTAGTAGATTTGACTGGTTGGTTCGATGTCGTAAAGCAGAAAAAAAGACCATTACAATTTATAGGGATCTCAATGATGATTGCTGGAGTTGTGATCTTAGGCTATTAAGATAAATGAAATTTGAAAGTGTGGAGGTGAACAAAATTATGAAGGAATTGAAGGATCAAGAGCTGTTAAGCTACTATTTAAAAAGTCATCAAATCGAATCTATTTTTAATGACCAGTTAATGCCACACTTAATTTTGTATAGCTTTGATCAAGGAGAGCTAATTTGTTCGCAAGGAGATTCTCCTGAGTATTTATATTTCCTTGTCAAAGGGAAACTGAAGATTTATACGACTTCAGTAGAAGGAAGAACCTTAATTCTTTCTTTTAAGAAGCCAGTGGAGGTAATTGGTGATATTGAGTACGTTCGGGGTACAGATTTTCTCAATACAGCGGAGGCAGTTTCTTCAGTTCACATGATTGGCGTTCATCATCAATGGTTAAAAAAATACGGAAAAGATTTTTCACCATTGCTACAGTTTTTACTAGAAATTATTACAGAAAAATTTTATATAAAATCAAATTCTTTAAGCTTCAATATAATGCATCCTGTAGAAGTCCGATTAGCTAGTTATCTATTATCGGTATCGTTCGATGAATCTGATTCACTACTGGAAGATCAATTGAGAACAGCTAATTTAAAAGATGTAGCAAATTTTATCGGAACGAGTTATCGGCATTTGAATCGTGTCATCCAACAGTTTTGTAAGGATGGTTTAGTCGAGCGTAAAGATGGTTTTATTCTGATAAAGGATAGAGAAGGATTAGTGTCTCTTTCGGGTCATAGCATTTATGAATAGTTATGAAGATAAACGAAATTAGGGGTGTTCACAATGTTTATCGGGTTATTTTTGGCAATCCTTGCAGGTTCGTTAGTCGGACTTCAAAATATATTTAACAGTAAAGTAAACGAAAGAGCTGGGTCTCAGACAACAACAACACTTGTTTTAGGGATGGGATTTTTAGCATCTTTAATGATAGGCTTAATCATTGAAGGAACGAGTTTATTTGACTTTCAGAATATGAAACCATGGTACTGGTTTAGTGGATTTATTGGTGTCGGTGTCGTTACTTGTTTAGTGCAAGGGGTCAAACATCTAGGTCCAACGTATGCAATATCAATCGCCTTAGCCTCTCAATTACTCTTTGCAGTCTTATTTGACTCTTTCGGGATGTTTGGACTTGAAAAAGTGCCTTTTACCTTGAAAGAATGTATTGGCGTAATTGTTATTATGTTTGGTATGATTTTATTTAAATTGAGCGGAGAGAGTGAAAAACAGAAATCACAGGCTGCTTAATATTTATGGAATGGAATCTATGATTATATCATTTTTGATACGATTAAACGGGGAGATCAATATGAATAAGTATAAAACTTTATTATTCGATTTAGATGATACACTATTAGATTTTGGTGCAGCTGAGAAAGTTGCTTTACGTTTACTTTTTGAAGAGCATCAATGGAATTTAACACCAGAAATTGAGGCGAATTACAGGGTCATCAATCAGGGTCTTTGGAAGCAATTTGAAGACGGGACTATTGAACGCTCTGAAGTATTAAATACTCGCTTTTCGACTCTATTAAAAGAGTATGGACACATTGTTGACGGAACATTATTAGAAAATAGCTATCGCCGTTATTTAGAAGATGGCAAACAATTTGTTGATGGTGCTTTTGAATTAGTAAAAAATATACAAAATCATTTCGATCTATATATCGTGACGAATGGGGATTCGCTGACTCAATATAAGCGATTAAGTGCGTCAGGTTTACAGCCGATCTTTAAAGATATTTTTGTTTCTGAGGATACTGGTTTCCAAAAACCTATGAAAGAGTATTTTGATTATGTTTTTGAGAGAATTCCAAATTTTAACGTGAACACAGGGTTAATAATAGGGGATTCCTTAAACGCTGATATTAAAGGCGGTCAACAAGCGGGATTAGATACATGCTGGTTTAATCCTCATAAAAAGCAAAATGATACTGATCTAATTCCAACCTATGAAATACAAAATCTTGATGAGTTATATCAAATCTTACAAGTCAATAAAAGAGTACTAGTTTAATAAAAATAAAATAGTGAAAAAATAAGCGAAAAGTCCTGGATTCTAAGTTATCCGCATCCAGACAGAGTTTATCTTGATCAAAATATACAAGAAAATGAACTGCTATTATAAAAGAAATACGTACGAGCTCTCAGCAAATGTTTCTAACTAAATAATTTATATAAAAAAGTTGAGGTGATTCCCCAACTTTTTTTATATTATAACTTCCTTGACTATAAGGTTATATTTCAATTATCACTGATTAAATGATATTTTAATATATTTTATTAAATGAATATTAGTTCATATTCATCACCATTTTTTTTGTGCACATTATTTTAAATTATATCAAGTAATAGAAATGTTAAATTTTAACAAGAGTTTATAAATATTCTTTTTTATGATTATTTATAGTTAGTCTAGATAAAAAATACCTTTGACTATCTACCTAATTAAGTATATAGTCTATTTGAAAATGATTATCATTCGTATTTAAGGGGAATGAAAATGAAGAAAAATTTAATGAAAGTTATTTTACCTTTACTACTTAGTTTATTACTTATTCCATCTAAAATCTTCGCAGCAAGTCCTGAAGAAGATTTAACGCATGCAAATGCATTTGTTGAAAGCGCTATACTGGCATCTCAGAAAGGAGACTTTTCATCTGCTGAGAAGGACTATAAAAAATTCAATGATGAATGGTTAGCCAAAGAAGATGGGATTAAAAATAAGTCAATTGAAGCATATGGCAAAATTGAGGAAGCGATGGGAATGGTTCAATTCTCATTAGCCCAAAAGACAATTAATCAAGATACACTTGTCAATTCTTTAAAAGAATTGGAAGCAGTAAATGAAAAGTTCATTACACATCAGTTTGCTGAATCCAAAATTGATACAAAGAATACAGGTAGTGTTGAAGATTTAATACAAATATTGAACAATGCATTATCAAGCTTAAAAGAAAATGATGTATCTGGAGCAAAATCAGAAATTGATCAATTTAGAAAATCTTGGATTAGTATTGAAGGGGTAGTATTAACACAATCCCAAAAAGTTTATACAGATGCAGAAAGAGATATGGTTACTTCTTACGCGATGCTGTCTGCTAAAACGCCAGACATTAAAGCAGCAACGAAAACGATAAAAGATATGAGAGATTATCTTTCACCATTAGCAGCTAAAACTAGTTATACAATGTTAGATGCAATCACAATTTTATTAAGAGAAGGATTAGAGGCCTTACTGGTTGTAGTAGCTTTATTAGGATTTATCAGAAAGTCTGGTCATGAGAATAAAAGTAAGTGGATCTGGTTTGGAGTCGGTGCTGGATTAGGTGTCAGTATTATATTAGGCGTGGTCGTGAACCTATTATTTTCAGCAGGTGCTTTTGGGAGTAACAATTTCTTAATTGCAGGATGGACCGGGGTATTTGCTGCAGTCATGTTGCTTTATATGAGTTATTGGCTCCACAGTAAATCAAATTTAAAACAATGGCAATCTTATATTCAAACCAAAAGTACGAAAGCTTTAAACACGGGCAGTTTATTATCACTTTCAATCCTTTCATTTTTAGCAGTATTTCGTGAAGGAACTGAAACAGTCTTGTTCTTTATCGGTATGGCTTCATCTATAAAATTAACAAGTTTATTAATTGGCATTTTATTAGGGGTTCTCATTTTAGCGATTCTAAGTTACTTAATTTTAAAAGTTGGTTTAAAAGTTCCTATGAGACCATTTTTCCTTATATCTAGCATTCTTATGTTCTACTTATGTTTCAAGTTTACAGGTATGGGCATTCACGGATTACAATTATCTGGACTATTACCAGCGACGCAGGCACCAATACCAACAGTGGATTTCTTTGCAATTTATTCTACTTGGGAGAGTTTCATCCCACAAATCATACTATTGCTGATTGCATGTATCGCAGCAATTTTTAATAGATTATCTAATAAAAAAAATGAAAAAAAACAAAAATCGGGGGATATTAAACATGTTATCTAACAAAAAAGTAGTTTTATCAATGGCTCTAGCACTATCATTAACTTTATCTGCATGTGGCACAAAAGAAGACAAAACAATTAAAAGTGGATCAGATGATATGATTCAAACACTTACAGATTTAAAATCGCAAGTTGCTGATAACGATGAAACAAAAGCAAAAGAAAGCGGAGAGGCACTTGAAGAGTCTTGGGAGAAATTTGAAGACTCAGTAAAAGATAAAGATGCAGATCTTTATGAAAAGGTTGAAACGCCTCTACACATTATTGAAGCTGGTGTAAAAGTTTCTCCACTTGACGCAGATACTCTTAACCAAGCTGCAGATGATTTAAACGATGTTCTTAATGAAGTTAAGGACTTAAAATAAAACTTAAACATTACATATTGTAGACTATTTATCTATAGTCTACTCAATGAGTTGTAAGCTTGTAGCGATCCTTACAAAAGTTTTTTCAATAGAATGTAATGAATAAGTCTAACTACTTGAATTTAGTAATAGTATTAATTAATATGAAATAGAAATACAATATGATATTTTGAATAGTACTAGGGGTGCCGTAAATGGTCGGCTGAGATTAAGACACGATTGTCTTTGACCCTTTAACCTGATCTGGATAATGCCAGCGTAGGAAAGTGAGCGAGTAAATGCATATTTATATGTATTTATAACATTGATTTGTTCGAGCACAAGTCCCTATGGGGATTTGTGCTTTTTTGTTTTTAAATCAATCCACAACTTCTATCTGTTAGATCAAAAAAAGTCTATTCATTAAATAGGAGGAAAGAAATTGAAAAAAGTACTGACAATTGCGGGGTCCGACTCAAGTGGTGGGGCTGGAATTCAAGCGGATTTAAAAACATTTTCAGCTCATGGTGTGTTTGGTATGAGTGTGATTACCTCAGTGACAGCTCAAAATACACAAGGTGTATTTGCTGTTCAAGACATTACACCAGAAATGATAGCAAGTCAGCTAGACGCAATTTTTACTGATATTGAAGTTGATGCAGTAAAGATTGGGATGGTATCACAAATTGATACGATTAAAGTCATCGCTGAAAAACTAAGACAGTATAAGCCAAAGCACATTGTTGTTGATCCAGTTATGGTTTCTAAAAGTGGTTATGATTTATTAAGTCCAGATGCGAAAGAAGCTTTAATTCAAGAACTGATTCCATTAGCAACTGTCATTACGCCTAATCTTCCAGAGGCAGAGGTTATAACAGGTAGAAACATTTCAACGATTAAAGAGATGGAAAAGGCTGCTATTTTAATTCACTCATTAGGTGCAAAAGCTGTTCTTGTAAAAGGTGGTCACTTAGAAGACGATGCAACAGATGTTAGCTATGACGGGTACGAATTTACTTATTATAAGGGTACTAGAATAGCTACCATTAATACGCATGGAACTGGTTGTACTTTATCATCAAGTATAGCTTCTAATTTGGCAAATGAATGTCAATTAAATGAAGCAATTAGCAGAGCAAAAGAATACATAACACTAGCTATTCAACATTCATTCTCTATCGGAAAAGGTGTAGGTCCAGTACATCATTTTTATTCGATGTATCAAAAGGCGGGTATACAGCATGTCTAAACTAACTGGGAAGTTAACAAGATGGAACTTCGCAACACTTTGGTTTGGTGCTGCAGTTTCAATCGCTGAAATTATGACAGGTGCACTCATTGCACCTTTAGGTTTTACAAAAGGATTGACTGCTATTTTATTCGGTCATTTACTTGGTACGCTACTTCTTGTATTAGGTGGCGTCATCGGTTCAAGAGAGCGTTTAACAGCAATGGAGTCTACTAAAATATCATTTGGACCTTATGGTAGTTATTTATTTTCTATATTAAATGTATTACAGCTACTAGGCTGGACAGCAATTATGATTGTGACAGGAGCCAGGTCAATTAATGTAGTAACTACATCTGACTTTCATTTTAACCAGCCTTGGGTATGGTGTCTTGTTGTTGGACTGTTAATTTGTACATGGTTATATTTTGGTCAAAATGCTTGGAAGAAGTTAAATAGTGTAGCAGTAACACTATTATTTTTACTAACGGTTGTATTGTGCTTTGTCATTTTTAAGCATAGTGAATTCCTTTTTGAACCAGGCACTTCTGAAATGTCATTTGGTGCCGCAGTTGAATTATCCGTTATCATGCCATTATCATGGCTGCCGTTAATAAGTGACTATACTCGCTTTGCTAAGTCAACTCGTGAAGGTGCAATTGGAAGTTTTGTTGGTTATATGGTTGGTAGTTCATGGATGTATGCAATCGGACTCGGAGCTGCTTTAGCATTTAATGAATTTGATCCAGTGGCAGTCCTAATGAGTGCAAATCTTGGATTATTTGCAGTTGGAACCGTTGTGTTAGCAACCGTTACGACCACTTTTATGGATGCATATTCAGGTGGCATTTCATTAACAACTGTATTTCCTAAATTAAATGGTAAGCATGTCGCAATTGTACTGACGATCATAGGAACAATATTGGCAATTGTATTTCCGATTGAAAAGTATGAAGGGTTTTTATATTTAATTGGCTCATTCTTTGCACCTTTGTATGCAATTTTGTTAACGGACTATTTTATTTTAAAGCGTACGAAAATTAGAAAAACCTTAAAGGTAGACTGGGTTGCAATGCTTATATGGGTAATTGGGATATGTATCTATCGACAGTTTGTACAATTTGATAGTTTTCTAGGAGCAACTGTTCCAAGTATGGTTGTCATTGGTGTGATTTATATTGTCGTTCAATTTGTCATAAATAAATTTGCTAATCAGCAAGTAGGGGGAAATAAAGATGTCAGTTCTTAAAGAAATCAGTCAGTTAATTGGAGATGTAAAGGATAAAAAACCATTAGTACATCATATTACAAACTATGTAACGGTTAATGATTGTGCAAATATGGTTCTTGCGATTGGTGGTTCACCCGTCATGGCAGATGATTTAGCAGAAATAGAAGAAATGTTATCCTTTGCATCAGCGCTTGTCATCAATATTGGTACGTTGAACGAAAGAACAATTCAATCAATGATCACAGCAGGAAAAAAGGCAAACCAACTAGGAGTCCCAGTTATTTTGGATCCAGTTGGTGTAGGTGCAACTACACTTCGAACAGAGACAACGGCAATTTTATTAAAAGAAGTTCGTTTCTCGGTCATACGTGGCAATATGTCTGAAATAAAAATGATTGCAGGATTAAACGTGCAGATTAAAGGTGTTGATTCAATTGCGACTGAAGAAAATGGTATTGAAATTGCAAAAGCTTTAGCGGTGAAATTAGGATCAGTAGTAGCGATTACTGGTGCTGTTGACATTGTTGCATCTATAGATAATGTTTGTACAATCTCAAATGGTGATAAAATGCTTGCGGATGTAACAGGAACAGGCTGCATGAGTACATCTCTAATTGGAACATTCGCTGGTGTAACAAAAGATTATTTCCTTGCTGCAATTGCCGGCATTACGATCATGGGGTTAAGTGGTGAGTTGGCAAAGAAACGTTTAACAAAGGACCAAGGAATTGGAACATTTAAAGTAAATTTATTTGATGAAATCTCTAAAATGTCAGCAGAAACATTGCTAAGTGGAGGTAAAGTTGAATGAGTGTATTGAGAAATAAAGTTGATTATAAGCTCTACCTAGTGACAGATCGTGCTGTATTAGGGGAAAGGGATTTAATCCAGTCAGTTGAAGCTGCAATTAAAGGTGGCACGACGATTGTTCAGCTAAGAGAGAAAAACTGTAGTAGTTTAGACTTTTATGAATTAGCTCTAAGGGTAAAAGAAGTAACCTCAAGATACAATGTTCCACTTATTATCAATGATCGATTAGATATTGCACTTGCAATTGAAGCGGATGGTCTACATATTGGTCAAGAGGATTTACCACTCGCGGTAGCAAGGAAAATCGTTGGAGAAGAAATGATCATCGGAGTGTCAGCAACGACTTTAGAAGAAGCGCTTCTTGCACAAAAACAAGGTGCTGATTATGTTGGTATTGGGTCTGTTTATCCTACAAATACAAAACTAGATGCAAAGCCTGTTTCATTAGAAGAATTAATTGTAATTCGTGAAGCAATTTCGATTCCAATTGTTGGGATTGGCGGAATTAATGAAGACAATGTAACCGATTTGATGAAAACGAAAATAGACGGTGTTGCCATTGTATCTGCCATTTTAGGGAAAGAAGATATTAAAGCAGCTGCAGAAAATTTCATTACTAAAATGAATGATTAAAAGTAAAAACTATCTTATCTTTATGGTAAGGTAGTTTTTTTATTGGAGAATTTTTATCGTATTCCAAACAAAGTTTATACAGGGACAAATTAAAAGGAATGTCTTTATTACTACCTTCATATATATATTAAGTAAACACTACACTAGCTAGTGTTTTTGTTTAATAGAAAGTAAAATATCAATTTTTAACACCTTGTACTAATTTCTTGTCTTAATTTGTCGAAATTATAAGAATTTTGTATAAAGGAAATTGATATAATATATCGAATATTATCAATTGTAAGACTATATTATTTTTTAATATAGATATAAACTGACTCCACTGAGAAAACCGACAGTTGGAGGCATTCTTACGTTTTTTAAAACGTACCTTACTATTAAAAGGAGAGTGACTAGCACATGGATTTTTTATTATCTAAAGAACAGCAATTGATTCAAGAAATGGTACGAAGCTTTGCAGAGAAGGAAATTGAGCCTTTTGCAGAGGAAAATGATCGCGATAGTAGATTCCCAATTGAAACATTCCAAAAAATGGGCGAATTAGGTTTGTTAGGTATTCCTTTTCCTGAAGAATACGGTGGAAGCGGAAGCGATACAATTAGTTATGCAATAGCTGTAGAAGAAATAGGACGTGCATGTGGTGGAACTGGATTAAGTTTTGCAGCCACAATTTCACTTGGCGCTTCTCCGATTTATTATTTTGGTACGGAAGAGCAAAAACAAAAGTTCTTAGTTCCAATGGCACAAGGGAAAACACTTGGAGCGTTCGGTTTAACAGAACCTAATGCAGGTTCTGATGCTGGGGGAACTCAAACAAGAGCTGTTTTAGAAGGCGATGAGTATGTTATTACAGGAGAAAAATGCTGGATTACAAATGCTCAGTATTCAAACACAATTATTGTTACCGCTTATACTTCAATAGATGAAAGAGGAAAGAAAAATATTTGTGCATTTATTGTCCCTACGGATTCTGAAGGTTTAACAATTACAGATCCTTACGACAAGATGGGTGTACGAGCATCAAATACGACTCAAATCGTTTTAAATGAAGTACGAGTACCAAAAGAAAATATTCTAGGCAATCCAGATAAAGGATTTGGCCAGTTCTTATATACATTAGATGGTGGAAGAATTTCAATTGCAGCTCTTGCTGTAGGTATTGCACAAAAGGCTTTTGATAAAGCATTAGCTTACTCAAAAGAACGTAAACAATTTAACCAGCCTCTTTCTAGCTTCCAAGCAATCCAATTTAAGCTAGCAGATATGGCAATGGGAATAGAATTAGCTCGAAATATGGTACACAAAGCTGCATGGTTAAAAGATAATGGAAAACCTTTTACAAAAGAAGCGGCGTTCGCTAAGTTATATGCTTCTGAAATCGCTTCCAAAATTGCGAATGAGTCATTACAAATTCATGGCGGTTACGGATACATGAAGGAATATGGTATTGAGCGTTTAGTTCGTGATGCTAAGTTACTTGAAATTGGTGAAGGAACTTCTGAAATTCAACGTATCGTTATTGCAAGACAATTAGGATGCCGATAAGGAGCGAGAATATGATCAAAATACTGATTGCAAACCGCGGAGAAATCGCATGCAGAATTATCCAAACATGTAAGAAACTGCGTTATCAAACTGTTGCTATCTATTCAGAGGCTGATAAGGAAAGTTTGCATGTTAAGTTAAGTGATGAGGCTTTCCCTCTTAAAGGAAATCATACGAAAGATACGTATCTAAATGGCGATTATATTATTCAATTGGCTAAAGCAAACAACGTAACTGCAATTCATCCAGGTTACGGTTTCTTATCAGAAAATAGTGATTTTGCTAAAAAATGTGCAGAAGCTGGAATTTTATTTGTTGGCCCTAAACCTGAACATTTAGAAATGATGGGTGAAAAAATTAGAGCTAGACAGTTGATGGAGCAATTAAATATCCCTGTCATCAAAGGGAACTCTCATCCAATTCAATCGGTAGAAGAAGCAAAAGAAATTGCATTCGATATTGGTTATCCAGTCATGTTAAAAGCCTCAAGTGGTGGTGGCGGGATTGGTATGAAATTAATTGAGAATCAAGAACAGCTTGAAAAGGAGTTCGTTGCAACTCAAACAAGAGCGCTTCAATTCTTTGCAAATGATGATGTGTTTATTGAAAAAGCAATCTTAAAACCAAGGCATATTGAAGCTCAAATTGCAGCAGATACACTTGGAAATATCGTATTCTTGTTCGAAAGAGACTGCTCAATTCAAAGAAGAAACCAAAAGGTTGTTGAAGAGGCACCATCACCGTTTCTTTCTTCACATGGCCGTAAGAAGCTTGAAGAGTATGCACTTACGATTGCAAAGAAAATGAAATATATAAATGTAGGTACGATTGAATTTTTAGTAGATGAAAACGAAAATATTTATTTCCTAGAAATGAATACTAGATTACAAGTAGAGCACGGAGTTACTGAGGGGATTACAGGAATTGATCTAGTTGAATGGCAATTCCGCATTACATTTGGCGAAATTCTTCCAATTCGTCCACATCATGTTGAGATGAATGGACACTCGATTGAAGTAAGGGTTTATGCGGAGGATCCTAAAACATTTTTCCCATCTCCTGGAACTGTTCAACATTGTAGTTTTCCAGAAGTTGAAGGCGTGAGAGTAGATACACATCTTTACGATGGATGGGTTGTATCGCCATTTTATGATCCACTTTTAGCAAAAGTAATTGTTACTGCAAAAACAAGAAAAGATGCAGTATCTCAACTACAGTCGTATTTATCAGGTGTACGTATTGAAGGAATTAAAACGAATGTGCCATTTTTAATTGATATTCTTTCTACTAAAGGCTTCCAAGAAGGCGATTATGCGACTAATTTTATCAGTGAATATCAAAAAGTAAAGTGAGGTTTATATAATGGAAAATTTAACGGCAATGATGGCAGGTAGCGTTTGGAAATTACTAGTTGCAGTAGGTGACGAAATTAGTAGTGACGGAGAATATGTAATCTTGGAATCTATGAAAATGGAAATACCGCATGCTGCACCATATAAATGTAAGGTTGTAAATGTATTTGTGCAAGAAGGCGATTTTGTAAATGAAGGTGACTCATTAATCCAAGTTGAAAAACTAGGTTAGGAGTAAATAGATGAAGCTACCTCAATCAGTTATTTTAAGGGAAGTTGGACCACGTGATGGGTTACAAAATGAGAAACAATTTGTTCCAACAGAAAAGAAGCTTGAATGGATCGATTTATTGGTAGAAAGCGGTTTATCTTATATTGAAGTTTCTTCATTTGTTAGGCCGGACTGGATTCCTCAACTTAGTGACTCCGTTGATCTATTCACAAAACTTAACAAAAAAGATGGGGTTACGTATGCAGCACTTGTCCCAAATAAAAGAGGACTAATGAGTGCGTTTGAAGTTGACGCAGATGAAATTAATTTTTTCGTTTCTGCCAGTGAAACACATAATTTGAAAAATAAAAATGCTAGCATCGAGCATTCAATGAATGAGATCCGTTCGATGATCACTGAATGTAAACAGCATAAAAAAACAACAAGGGCATATATATCAACAGTATTTGGTTGTCCGTATGAAGGTAATATCAATACTGTTCAGGTTATTAAGATGGCCAATCAATTAGTTGAGTGCGGTGTTGATGAAATTTCTTTTGGAGACACAATCGGAATTGCTACACCATATCAAGTGAATGAATTTCTAGAAGACTTATTAAAAGAAATATCTAATGATCAGATTGCAATGCATTTTCATGATACATACGGTCGTGCAATGGCAAATCTTTATACTTCGTTGTTATTTGGAATTGAAAGATTCGATTCGTCAACTGGAGGATTAGGTGGTTGCCCATATGCTCCGGGTGCAAGCGGAAATGTAGCAACTGAAGATATTGTTTCATTACTTCATCGATTAGGTATTTCAACTGGCGTTGATGAAAAGAAACTTCACCATGCGACTAATTATATTTCTGAGGCGATGAACTTGACGCCAGTTAGTAAATTATTTTCCGTATGGAATGGTTCAAAGGAGAGTATTTAAATGGAATCCTGTTTACTTGTGAATGATATTGGTCATGTAAGAGTATTTACGCTTAACCGGACAAAACAAGCAAATTCCTTATCTCGCGAGTTACTAGAAGCTCTTCATGATGAAATGGATAAATTATCAAAAGCATCAGAGATTCGTGCAGTTTTATTTACAGGCAGTGGTTCTTCTTATTTTTGCAGTGGAGCCGATTTAAAGGAAAGAAGAGGCATGACTGAAAATGAAGCTAGGGAAACAGTTGCAATGATTGGATCTCTATTCTTTAAAATTGAAAAGCTTCCTATGCCAGCAATTGCTGCGATTAATGGCGTTGCACTAGGTGGGGGCTTGGAACTTGCTTTAGCTTGCGATATTCGACTTGCTCATAAAGAAGCAATAGTTGGCTTACCTGAAACATCTTTAGCGATTATTCCCGGAGCTGGTGGAACACAAAGACTACCACGCTTGGTTGGAATTGGAAAAGCAAAGGAATTAATCTATACAGGTAAACGATTAAGTGCACAAGAAGCCGAGCAAATTGGAATTTTGGAGCATGTTGTTGAATTAGATGAATTACAAAATAAAGCATTAGAAATTTGTGAAGCAATTGCAAGTAAGGGACCTCTTGCAATACGTGCAGCAAAAAAAGCAATTCAATCTGGTTTCGATCTACCATTAGATTTAGGTTTAAGATTAGAAACTTATGAGTACGAAAGACTACTACATACTGAAGACCGTATGGAGGGCTTAAATGCGTTTCAAGAAAAACGTCAACCACAATATAAAGGAGAGTAACTCACATGTCAAACGAAGCAACATATCAAGCTCGAAAAGACCAAATACTTTCTGGTGGGAAAGAAAAGTATCATGAGAGCAACGCTAAAATTGGGAAGCTTTTTGCTAGGGAAAGAATTAATCAGCTAGTAGATAAAGATAGTTTTGTAGAAGATGGTTTGTTTGCCAATTGTGTAAATGATGAGTTTCCAGCAGACGGTATTATTACAGGAATTGGAAAGATTAATGGTCGTACAGTTTGTGTAATGGCAAATGATTCTACTGTAAAAGCAGGTTCTTGGGGTGAAAAAACGGTAGAGAAGATTATTCGTATCCAAGAAACTTGTCAAAAAATGCTATGCCCATTAATCTACCTTGTAGATTCAGCTGGAGCACGTATTACTGACCAAGTATTTATGTTCCCAGGAAGACGTGGAGCTGGGCGAATATTCCATAATCAAATTAAACTGTCTGGCCAAGTACCTCAAGTTTGTTTATTATTTGGCCCATCTGCTGCAGGTGGTGCATATATACCAGCATTTTGTGATGCTGTATTCATGGTTGAAGGCAACTCTTCTATGTATTTAGGATCACCTCGTATGGCTGAGATGGTAATCGGTGAAAAAGTAACGCTCGATGAAATGGGCGGAGCTAGAATGCACTGTTCAGTTTCAGGATGTGGGGATGTTTTATGTGAGTCAGAAGAAGATGCAATTCGACAAGTAAAAGAGTATTTATCATTTTTACCAGCAAACTTTAAACAAGGGTCTCCTGTTGTAGAAGCAAAGAACCCAGTTGTTAAAGAAAAATCATTAGCTGAAATTATTCCAGGGAATCAAAACGTACCATTTTCAATTTATGAATTTATCGATCGAGTAGTAGATGAAAATTCATTTTTTGAAATTAAAAAATTATTCGCGCCTGAGTTAGTAACAGGTTTTGCTAGAATTGATGGACGAAGCGTTGGTATTGTGGCGAATCAACCTAAGGTTAAAGGTGGGGTATTATTCCCAGATTCAGCAGATAAAGCAGCTAAATTTATCAATTTATGCGATGCTTACCATATTCCTTTACTATTCTTAATGGATGTACCTGGATTTATGATTGGTACAAAAGTTGAACGCGCAGGAATTATCCGACACGGTGCGAAAATGCTATACAGTATGAGTAACGCGACTGTGCCAAAAATTTCGGTTATCGTTCGTAAAGCATACGGTGCAGGTTTATACGCAATGGCTGGTCCTGCATTTGAAACGGATTGTGTAATTGCATTCCCATCTGCTCAAATTGCGGTAATGGGCCCAGAAGCTGCCGTAAACGCAGTATATGCAAACAAAATTGCAAGCCTACCAAAAGAAGAACAAACTGCATTCATTCAAGAAAAACGTAAAGAGTATTCAGAGGATATTGATATTTATCGATTAGCATCAGAATTAGTCGTGGATGTTGTGATTCAACCAGAAGAGCTACGTTCTGAACTAATTAAGCGATTTGAATATTACTCGGAATCATACGAAACGCCAAGCACGAAAAAGCACGGTGTTTATCCAGTTTAAATAACTGAACAGTCCTTGAAAAAGGGCTGTTTTTTTTATGATGCAGTAACTTCCAATTGGTTCAAAGGAGAATCTACAATAAATGCAGAAACTATAAAATAGTTCAATTCGAACAAGAACATTAGTTCGAATTATGGATTAATTAATGGTATAATTTACTAATAATATAAGGAGGGATTTTAATGAGTCAAATCGATTTAATTGTACTAAATTTTGAAGAAATAAGACGTAGAAGTATGAAAGTTTGGCAGGCAATTCCTACTAATATGTTAAATTGGAAGCCTGATGAAAAAGCTTTAACTTGTGCGGAAATGGTTAGGCATGTACTAGAAAGTGAGTATATTTATCTTCAAATCTTACAAAATAGAAAAAGTATATCAAATCCTGAGAATCCATACGACTTAATTGAATTTACGAATGTGCAAGATGATTTAGACAGAGCATTACCTCTTCGTGATGAATTTATTAATTATATTAAATCGATAGAAGTGTCTGATCTGGAGAATGTAAAAATAGATCGTTCAGACGTTGGATATATCCGTACTTTAGGAGATATGTTGCTAAGAGTGGCTTATCATGAATCTGTTCATACTGGCCAATTATTGGATTACATGCGAACAATGAATATTGAACGACCAAATATTTGGGATTAATAGATATAGGGAATATTGAAGTATAAAGGATAAGACATGTAAAGGAAGCAATCCAGAAATGGAGGGCTTTCTTTTTTTATCAAATAGTTAAACAAACGTTTGATTCATTCTCTTAATTATTTAAATCTTAGAACTATTAATACTAGAAACAGTATTTGGAGCTTATAATGATTATGAAACATTAAAGTTTCATAATCCATTGAAATATTACGATGTTAAAGTAGCGTATTTATTTTGCACTACAAACAGGGGGCAAACAATGAATAAAATCGATCAAAAACTAAAAGAGTGGCGGTCTCATGAGTTAATAGATGACGAGACTATGAGCAGAATTCTAACCTATGAAAATCATAGGAATAAAAGTGAGAAACAGTCATTTTTAACAAATATCGTACCCTTTCTTATTGCTTTACTAGTTGCATTTTCAATACTAGCGCTTGTTGGAAGCAACTGGAATAATTATGATCAAGCAATTAGATTAGTCATTATTTTTGTTACATTAATCATTTTTCATTCAGCGGCGTTTATTAGTTATCAAAAAGGAAAAGAGCTTTTCGGAAATTGTTTGAATTTCATAAATGTAATTGGATATGCGTGCGCTTTCGTTCTAATTGTACAAATGTACCAATTTTCTAGCGATAGCCCAATCTTTCTTATTACTTGGACATTATTAGCCTTTCTTTATTATTACTTTTTAAGGCATGATATGTTTTATTATTTATTCTTAGGAATTGGATTATTTAGTTTAAACTATAGTGCTGATAATGGAACATCTTTTGTATATCTTTTACAGCTACCATTATTACTGTGTTCAATTTATTTTCTAATGAAAATGAAAACTCCTTGGAATGCGAGTTTCAATTATACTTTTTTAGGATATATAATCATCGTGTTTTTTGAGACGATTTCTGATGGTCAGCATATTACTCCAATCATAGCGGTAATATTTGTTCTGTGGCTACTTAATGAGTGGGGAGTGATTGATTATGTATTACTTCCTTTCATTACGCCATTTATTTGGATTGGTACCTTTATTACGACGACCATGGGAGTAACATATGATGTAATTCATGAAATTCAAAAAGAATTGGCGTTTCCAGTTTTCAATATTTTAATGTTATTGATCATTTTGTTAGCTGTTTATACTGTTTATAGAAAATGGAAAAATAATGAGCAGATCAAAAATTATCTTTGGATTTATTTATTCATTTTCTTATTACCAATTTTGGGTATCCAAGACGAATTAGCTAATATGATTGTTGGTGTCTTCATCTTATTCACATATTCTTGTATTCGCTTATTCTTTGGTGTTTCTCACCAAGAAAAAAGAAGCATGATCATTGGCTTTATTACTTTTATTATTCTTGTAATTGGTATTTACACTGGATTATCTGTTACTTTCATAGGTAAATCAATCGTATTCATTATACTTGCAGCTATACTATATATCGTCTTTATTCAATCGAAAAAAGCAAGAGGTGATGAATATGAAAAATAAAAAGAAACTAATATTATTGTCACTCGTACAGTACATTTTGCTGCTTTCATTACTTGGGAGCATATTGTACTTTAAACAAACTGCTGACACTTTTAAGATTGAGGCTGAAAGCTTAGATCCAATCGAGCCATTATTAGGTCACTATGCAGCACTTTCATATAAATTTGATGAAATTACCGATAAGGAATGGAAGGGTAAAGCGAAGCCGAAAGAAGGGCAGAAGATTTACATTGTGTTCAAAAAGAGTGAAAAGGGATTCTACGTTTTTGATTTTGTAACAGATCAACGTCCTGAAAAATCTAAATATATTAGTGCTAAAATATCATATTTATATGATTCATATGATAATGGCGAAAAAGTAATCAATATCAACCATAATCTTGATCGGTTTTATATTCCAGAACATCAAATGGATGAATATAATCAACCAGGTCAAGATTATATTGTAACCGTAAAACACAAAAAGGATCGTGCGATTGTTCAAACTGTTGATGTCTCGAACTAACAGGAAAGCCACTCATATTAGAGTGGTTTTTCTTATAAAAAGACTTATTTATCATGTAATAAATAGTGCAGAGGAGTATAGGCAAATAACTAAACAAACGTTTAATTAAAAAGATAAATTCAAAACAAAAGAACCCTTACAAAAGGGTTCTTTTAATATTAAGCTGAAATATTGCTTTCTACTTTTAGTAAATTAGCTTTCTCAAGACGCTTTCTTACAATTACGCCAATTGTAGAAGCTAAGTAAGCTTTAACAAGACCTAAAATGATAAACGGGTAAAATCCACCTGTTAGTGCTGCTTTCCATCCTAAATCTAGAGAGATTTTTAACCAAATTGTTCCGAATAGTAATGTAACTAGCATTCCGATCGTATTTGCTATGAATACTTGTAAAACTGTGAAACTAGTTTTTTCTATATAGTAAGCAATGATCAACACAGTTGGTAAAAATCCAATTAAATAGCCACCAGTTGGACCGATAAGTGCACTAAATCCAGCTGAAAACTCAGCATATACAGGTACTCCGATCGCACCTATTGCTAAATAGATTAGTACTGAAATTGTTCCATATTTTCTACCTAAAATTGTTGCAGCAAGTCCGATTGCTAGCGTTTGACCTGTAATTGGTACCGGAGAAAATGGTAAAGGAATAGATATTTGTGCAAGTATACCAATAATCGATGCAAATAAAGCTGCAGTAATAAGCATTTTCAATCTTTCAGGTTGCATTTTAAATCCCCCATTCTTAATGTTAACTTATTTATATTTTTAGTTAACATATGCTAAGTTAATTATATTTTATAAGGAAAAATTGTCAATAACTAAATTGGACATAAAAAAAGAAAACCATTAATTTGGTTTTCTCTTTTATCTGTTCAAAAGGGTTAAAAATTATAATTTTATATCCAAATAAATTGCGATAAGTAAAAAAACAATATACATAAATAATTTTAAATAGTTTATCAATCAAGTATCCTCCATCAAAATCGCATAGTTAGGCATGTGAATATCGATCATCAGTTGATACTATTTCATTTAGGAGCATTACAAATTAAATTGTGTTAAATCGTATGACAAATTGTTTAAAAGTATATTTCAAGAACGAGCTATGTCTAACTTTATGTTAAGCTCCAATAATGCTCTATCTGTATTTCTTTATGGTTTAGACGTAATGTGAAGCCTTTTATTCTATTAACTATTAAAAATTGGCTCATTGATCCATTTGTATATAATATTACGCTTGTTTCATTTTTGATTGTACAATCTGATTTTTTATCTAGGATTATGTGCACAAAATGAGCTATTATATTACATAACATTATAAAAAAGGAAAAATTTAACATTTTTAAAGGGTTTCTAATAATTTAATAGAATAAGATGTATGGTGGATTTATTTTATTTTGAAATACTGTTAAACAGCTAAAAAGGAGGACAACATGGGAAAATCGATTGTACAAATGAAGGGTTTAACCAAAGTAATCAAAAATAAGAAAATAGTTTCTGATTTAAGTTTTGATATTTATGAAGGAGAAGTTTTTGGGTTTTTAGGTCCAAATGGTGCTGGTAAGACTACGACTATTAGGATGATGGTTGGATTAATGAGTATTACTGAAGGTGATGTAATAATCAATGGAAACAGCATAAAAACAAACTTTGAAAAAGCTGTTGCGAATATTGGTGCAATCGTTGAAAACCCAGAGTTATATAAATTCTTAAGCGGATACGATAATTTAATGCAATATGCACGAATGGTTAAAGGAATTACAAAAGAGAAAATTGACGAGGTTGTTGAGCTTGTAGGTTTAACAAGTGCGATTCGTAGTAAAGTAAAAACATACTCACTCGGTATGAGGCAGCGATTGGGATTAGCACAATGCTTATTGCATGATCCAAAAGTTCTTATTTTAGATGAGCCAACCAATGGACTTGACCCAGCTGGTATTCGTGAGATGAGGGATTACTTACAAAAATTAACACGAGAAAAAGGGATGGCTGTCATTGTATCTAGTCATCTTTTATCTGAGATGGAAATGATGTGTGATCGAATTGGCATTATTCAAAAAGGTGAGCTCGTTGGTGTCCAAACAGTAAATGAACTGATTAACGAAGAATCTCAAACATATATTGTTGAAGTTAGTGATGTAAGTGCTTCTCAAAAAGTACTGTCAAAATATAGTGTTGATATTAATGAAAGTGATATCTATGTTCAAGCATCTAGAGAAGACGTTCCAGAAATGATTGAAAAATTAGTTCATGCAGGCATAAAAATATATGGAATTAAGGTGAATTCAAAAACATTGGAAGACCGTTTCCTTGAAATAACGAATGTGTAATTCAACGGTGTAAGATAGTGAATTGTAATTAATTGCAAATACATACTTTGAGTATTTCTAAGAGAAGGGAATATGACCATGATAAAATTGATACAAAATGAATGGATAAAAATTATAAAAAGACCGGGAACTCTTGTAATGATGGCGCTTGTTATTATTTTAGTGGGAGTGATAGGTGCTTTTACAAAATATTCGGAGGGTAAATCTCAACAAGTAACTAATACTGAATGGAAACAAGTACTTCAAAAAGAAACGGATGGAATGAAAAAAGATATAAAAGAATATGGTAAAAACGATCCAAATAGAAAATTTATTGAAAAAAACATAGCAGTCAATGAATATAGAATAAAACATAATATAGCTCCTAATGGGGAGAGAAATGTTTGGACATTTATTGACAGTACCAAAGACGTGATAGTACTAGTCGGTTTATTCACAATTATTATTGCGGCAAATATTGTAGCGAGTGAATTTAACTGGGGAACGATTAAATTGTTATTAATTAGACCATATTCTAGAAGTAAAATTATTTTATCAAAATATTTAACTAGTATTCTGTTTGGTCTTGTATTTTTAGCAGTTTTATTTTGTGCGTCTCTAGTAATAGGTTTAATACTTTTTGGAACTGCTGATGGGAATCCATCTTACTTAGCATATGTAGATGGACATGTTGAAGAGCAAAGTCGATTACTATATTCTGCAAAGCTATATTTATTAAGTTTCATTGAGACATTTATGCTTGCTACGATGGCTTTTATGGTTTCTACAATCTTTAGAAACAATACGATTGCAATTGGTTTATCTATATTTTTATTATTTATGGGGAATGTGATTACTACGATCGTTGCATCTAAATATGAATGGGCTAAATACATCCTTTTTGCAAACACAAATCTTATGCAATATATGGATGGAGCACCTCTAGTTGAAGGGATGACGATGATTTTCTCATGCATCATGCTAATATGTTATTTAGTGGTTTTCCTATTCTTAGCCTTTTATGTATTTTCAAAACGAGATGTAACTGCATAAATTTTATGTTTAAAAAGTACAATCTATTCAGATTGTGCTTTTTTATTGATTTGCGTTGTATTGTTAAGAGTAAAACTAAATTTTAATTTTGAAAGTATAAAACGAAAAGTTATAACGATATAATATTTTTTAAAATGAAGTTGGCTTGAGAGGATATGTGAGAATTCTGGTTAGTAGAAATAATGTTGAGACATTGAAGTAAAGTGATGATCAAGAATGATTGCTTTCGAACCATGTAAATTAACTGTTTTTGTGTGAAAAGGTTTCGGTTGTATATCTTACTTAAGCATAAATTTGGCCAGTCCTGGTAGTCGCTCAATTGATAAAATTTTTTTTTTGTAATGTAATCAGAGTAGATAAACTGGATTTATCTATATCGATATAGTTTTATTTTAATATAAA
This sequence comes from Bacillus sp. JJ664, assembly GCF_036962205.1. Classification (NCBI taxonomy): domain Bacteria; kingdom Bacillati; phylum Bacillota; class Bacilli; order Caryophanales; family Bacillaceae; genus Bacillus; species Bacillus sp. JJ664. The sequence continues at coordinate 40,080 of NZ_JBALMS010000001.1, forward strand.
AAAATGTTGACATTTGTTTCGTTTAGGAATAAAGTTGTTATTAATCAAATGACGAAAAGCAATGATAGGAACTCGAGTAGTGGTGTTTTCCCTGTAACAGAGAGCTGATGGTGGTGCAAATCAGTACAAAAAACAACATGAATTACAATCCTTGAGCATCTTCCTCGAAGCAACTTGTGAGGGGAAGACGGTGAAGAGCCGTTATGAAATGAAGATATTAGTATATTAATTTACATACTAATAGTTTAGGGTGGTACCGCGAATTTAACCATTTCGTCCCTACTGTGTAGACAGTAGGGACTTTTTTATTTATAAGTGAAAATGAATTGAATAGTGTAGAGCAATGAAAGGAACAAAGTAGTGATGTTTTCCCTGTGACAGAGAGCTGATGGTTGGTGCAAATCAGTACAAAAAACAACATGAATTACAGTCCTGGAGCATCTTCTTCGAAACGAATTAGTGAGGGGAAGACGGCGAAGAGCCGTTATGAAATGAAGATATTAGTATTATTATATTTTGGTACTAATAACTAGGGTGGTACCGCGACTTGAATGTTCGTCCCTACTGTGTAAACAGTAGGGATTTTTTTTATTTTAGGCCTTAGTGATAAAGACAGTTTTTAAGACAAGTAGGTCCTGAGCGAGGCGGTTCCACTTTTCGTGATGTCTAGTTCCACCGCCTAGTCCCTCGAGGTCATAAGCCAAAGCCCAGTAAAGGTTAAAGAGCAACCTTCACTGAACTTTGTCTTATGCTTGTCGGTCCTGAGCGAGGCGGTTCCACTTTTAAATTTTGAAAGGAGTGATGTTTTTGATTGATGAGTATGACTATTTATACAGAATAAAAAAAGATTATGGGGAAAGAAGGAGTAATTTGGAAAAAGTAGAAATGGTTTAATGATGAATACTTGCTTAGAAATGCTCGAAAAAAGCTTAGCAAGAATAGATGAAACGGGTATTTTTAAGAAAGTAAGGTAATAGATTATTATGTGAAAAACAAAAAAAGGGGAACTGAGAAATGAAAGAAGCTGCTTTTGAGACAAAAATAATACCACCTCATTTAAAACAATATTTGTCTGAACAAAATTATGATCTGTACACACCGATTGATCATGCTGTGTGGCGTTATGTTATGCGACAAAATCATCATGCTTTAAAAGATAAAGCGCACGCTGCATTTGTTGATGGATTAAAACAATCTGGAATTGAAACGGAAAAAATTCCGAATGTTGCTGAAATGAACGAGTGCCTTTCTAAAATTGGATGGGGTGCTGGAATTGTAAATGGATTAATTCCTGGTGCAGCATTTTTTGAATTATTGGCAAATGGAATTTTACCAATCGCAACAGAAATCCGACAAATAACAAACATTGAATATACACCTGCTCCAGATATTATTCATGAAGCAGCTGGGCATGCGCCGATTTTATTTGACCCAGTTTTTAGAGAATATGTACAAAAAATTGGTTCAATTGGTGCAAAAGCTTTTGCTACTAAGGAAAAGCAAGAATTATTCGAGGCTGTAAGAAACTTAACGATTGTAATGGAAGATCCAAAATCAACTGTCGAAGAAAAAGCAGCGGCTCAAAGATTGGTTGAGGAAAAACAAAACGCGATTGTAGGCATTTCAGAAGCTGAAAAAATTTCACGCGTATTCTGGAGAACAGTTGAATATGGTCTAATAGGCGATGTTGATCGACCAAAAATTTACGGTGCAGGTTTATTATCATCGGTTGGTGAAAGTACACATTGCTTTACAGATGCTGTAGAGAGATTGCCTTTCTCTGTAGAGGCTGCTACGTTGCATCCAAAAAATATAACGGAAATGCAATCACAATTATTTGTATGTAAAAGTTTTGAAGAGCTAATGGAGGGTGCTGAAGAACTAGCAAATACAATGGCATTCCGCGTTGGTGGTACTGAAAGCTTAGATAAGGCACTAAAATCGAAAAGCGTTGCGACATTTGAATTAAATTCAGGCTTAAGTGTAACAGGAATTGTTCACGCAATTTTAAAGGATGAAAATGGTGAAGCAATTTATGTTAATACAACTGGAGAGACTGCATTATCAGTTAATCATCAACAATTAGAGGGTCACGGTAAGAATTACCATGCAAAAGGATTTGGTACACCAATCGGACTTCTTAAAGGAAATATAGAATTAGAAGAATGTGACGATGACATGCTTAAAAATTTAGGTATTGTTGTAGGAAACTATGTTGATTTAGAATTCTCAAGCAATGTAAGCGCTTCCGGAAGAGTTGTGAATATCATTAAAAATAATCAAAAAGTTGCTTTAATTTCATTTGAGGACTGCACAGTTACTTATGAAGGTAAAGAACTGTTTAAGAAGGAATGGGGCACTTTTGATATGGCTGTTGGTTCTAAAGTAACATCAGCTTACCCAGGTGCAGCTGATCCAGCTACTTACTTTAATCATTCACTAAAAGAAGTTGAAGTTGTTGAGGAAACGCCAGTACCATTAACTGAATTAGAAAAACTATACCAACAAGTTAGAGTCATTAGAGAGAAGAATACATTCTGTGATGATTGTATTAAAAAGCTAATTGAAACGCATGATGAACTAAATCGTTCGCATAAAGAAGATTGGTTATTACGTTTGGAATTACTTGAATTATCAATTGTAAATCCAAAATTAAATCATTTAGTATTACCTATTAAAAAGGATTTAGAAGAATTAAGTAAAATTAATTCACTGAAAAATCTGATTACAAACGGACTGAAATTAATTTAGTCATTCGTTATGAGAAGCATTACTTCAATTTGAGGTAATGCTTTTCATTTTTATATGTTCTGATATGCTAGAGATGGAAAATAATATAATGCGATAGAACGATGAATGAAGAGGTGGATTAAATGGGTTTTGAAATAATTGGCATCGATCATATTCAAATTACTTCACCAAAGGGTGGGGAAGATAGAGCAAGGAAATTTTACGGCGACCTTCTTGGAATGAAGGAAATACCGAAACCAGAAAACTTAAAAGGTAGAGGTGGCTGTTGGTTTAGTTGTGGTCATCAAGAAATTCATATTAGTATCCAAGAAGATCATATTCATCCTAAAAAAGCTCATCCTGGTTTAATCGTTACAAATATTGAAAAGTTAAGAGAAAGATTGATATTACTAAAAATGGAAATAAAAGAAGAACCTCCAATAGAAGGTCGAACAAGATTTTTTGTGAATGATCCATTTGGAAATCGCATTGAGTTCTTAGAATTTCACTAAGAATTGATGATCATGTTATAAAGAAAAACCACTGAATGATCATATTCAGTGGTTTTTATGTGTATTAAATATGAATTTTTTGAAATGGTTGGACTAGCTTTATACCTTCAATGCATAAAGTATTTACTTTACTATCGTCATAGTGCATAGCATAGACTTTTTCCTTATCCTCAATGTGTAATGTTTCAAAATCTCGAACGCTAGCATGTACGGGAATTGGAAATGGATAGAAATGAATATCATAAAATACTTTCTTCACCTTTGGAAGTAAGCTTTGTAATAATGGTTGATTATAAACGCTGTCTGCTGAATAGAAAAATTCGTCTTCAACAAAAAGGCCGAAAACAGGCATGTTTGGAACATGTTGACTTTGGGATAAATTAAATAGTACGCCATCGATTTGAAAGGAATCAGTTACAGTATATATATTGAAATAATCCTCTAATTTTTTTTCACCATCATTTGTGAATTTTAATCCATTTTTTACACTTTCCCATAAGCCGTCTAGCAATGTTTCATGTAAGTATAGATTGATCTTTTTCACAGTTTTGTCTTTTTGCTCTAATGGAGAGATAAATTTTCTAAAGTATGCTAATTTCTCAAGTCCATTAATATGATCTCCATGCAAATGAGTGATATATAGGTTATCAATATCACTATAAGATAATCCCATTTTATCTATTCGATAATAGTTCGAATCTGGAATATCGATTAATAAATTTGTTTGATTAAAAGTAAGCAAGGCACTATTATGCCCTAATACTTTGCTAAAAGCATCACCACAACCAATAAAT
>NZ_JBALMS010000002.1:0-42855 GCF_036962205.1 Bacillus sp. JJ664
AAATCAGTTGATTTTTTCTGTTTTTAGAGGGATAATTGTAGCATTATTTAACAGAAAATTAACATAATTGGGAGACGTTAAGAATGAAAATCGCAAAATTTGGTGGTTCATCATTAGCCACTTGGGAACAAATTGAAAAAGTTTTTCAGATTGTGGTTTCAGATAATGAACGTAAAATTATTGTGGTTTCAGCACCTGGAAAAAGGTATCCAGAGGATATTAAAATAACTGATCTCTTAATTACTTGTGGAAGAAAATCAATCAATGGTGAAAATTATTCGATGGAATACAGTCAAATCATTGAAAGATATTCTGAAATTGCAAATGGCTTGAGTTTAACATCTGACATAATTGATGAGATTTCATTAAATATAGAAGGTGCACTAACTAGTTCAAAGGAAAATCATGCAAAATATATGGATGCTGTAATGGCTTGTGGTGAAGATAATTGTGCTAGGTTAGTAGCGAATTATTTTCAAACAAAAGAAATTGACGCAGAATATATCAATCCAAAAGATGCTGGTTTATTCGTCACTAATGAACCTGGTCATGCACAAGTCTTACCAAAAAGTTATTTTTTGTTACATGAACTTCGCAATAAAAAAGGTGTCGTCATTTTTCCAGGTTTCTTCGGGTATTCAGAAAATGGAGATATTGTGACTTTTTCAAGAAGTGGCTCTGATATTACTGGTTCTGTTATTGCGAATGGAGTTAAAGCTAGCTTATATGAAAATTTCACTGATGTGGATGCAGTTTATTCAGTTAATCCTTCTATCATTCAAGAGCCGAAAGAAATTAAAGAATTAACGTATCGTGAAATGAGGGAGTTATCTTACGCTGGTTTCAATGTATTCCATGACGAAGCATTGATTCCTGCTTTTCAAGCGGGTATACCGGTTAATATTAAAAATACAAATAATCCATCAGCACCCGGGACTGTTATTGTAAAAGAAAGAAAGTTAACAAATGGTCCTTTAGTTGGTGTAGCTAGTGATAATGGATTTTGTAGTATATATATAAGTAAGTATTTAATGAATAGAGAAGTTGGATTTGGACGTAAAATTTTACAAATCTTAGAAGACTTCCATATTTCTTATGAACACCAACCAAGTGGAATAGATGATATTTCAATTATTATTAGGCAAAATCAATTAACCTCTTCGATTGAAAATCAAATTATCAACCGTATACAAGATGAACTTCATGTTGATCATGTGGTTATTGAAAGAGATCTTGCTTTAATCATGTTAGTTGGTGAAGGGATGCGTCATAATGTAGGGACTACGGCACGCGCCAGTAAAGCCCTTGCAAATGCAAGCATTAATATCGAAATGATTAATCAAGGTTCATCTGAGGTTAGTATGATGTTTGGTGTTAAAGCAAGTGACGAGAAAAAAGCAGTACAAGTAATTTATGAAGAATTCTTTCCAAAAGTGTCATCTAAGTAAAATATTTAAATATAGATGAAGTGTACAACATCAGCAGAAATTCCATGTTTAAATGGAATGCATAAGGAGCTTATGAAAATGACAGATAAAGAAATTCAATTACTTCAGTGTATTGAACAAAATGGTCGATTAAGTAATGACGTATTAGCAAAAATGATTCAAGTATCAGAAGAAGAAGTCGTTGAGATCTTAAAGAAGTTTGAAAACGACCGTGTAATTCTACAATATATAACACTGATTGATTGGGGTAAAGTTCCTGTTCAAGAAAGTATTACGGCAATGATTGATGTAAAGGTAGCTCCAAAAAGAGGAGTAGGCTTTGATGAAATTGCTGAAAAAATATATTTATATCCTGAAGTAAAATCGGTTTATTTAATGTCGGGTACATATGACTTGTCCGTTGTTGTTGAAGGTAAAACAATGACTTCAATTGCTTCATTTGTATCTCAAAAACTATCAACCTTAGAATCAATTTTATCCACTACAACGCACTTTATCCTAAAAAGATATAAACATGACAGCATTGTATATGGACAAAAACAAAATGATAAGCGCATGGTGATCACGCCATGAGTAAATTTACATTATCTAATACAGTCACAACACTTCAACCTTCAGGGATTCGTAAATTTTTTGATTTAGCTGCTAGCATGGATAATGTCATTTCACTAGGTGTAGGTGAACCTGATTTTGTTACGCCTTGGAATGTACGTGAGGCAAGTATTTATTCGTTAGAAACAGGACATACAGCATATACTTCAAATGCTGGTTTATTTGAATTACGAGATGAAGTCAGTCGCTATTTCTCTAGGAAATTTGATGTCCACTATGATCCAAACGAGGAGCTAATCATCACAGTTGGTGCAAGCCAAGGGATTGATATAGCGTTACGAACGATTTTAAATCCTGGTGATGAAGTGATCGTTATTGATCCTTGTTTCGTATCGTATGCACCATTAGTTTCATTAGCAGGCGGCGTACCTGTTCATTTGGCAACAACTGGTGAAGAAGAATTTAAAATTAATCTTCAAGCATTAAAGAAAAAAATTACACCAAAGACAAAAGCTATTTTACTTTGTAACCCTAATAATCCTACTGGTACATTACTTGAAAAGGAATTACTTGAGGATTTAGCTGTATTTGTTAAAAAACATAATTTAATTGTCATTTCTGATGAAATTTATGCAGAGCTTGTTTACGATGGGGAATATACTAGTTTTGCAAAGATAGATGGTATGAGAGATCATACAATTTTAATATCTGGTTTTTCTAAAACGTTTGCAATGACTGGCTGGCGCCTAGGGATTGTTGCAGCACCTTCAGACATCATTTCTCATATGTTAAAGGTTCATCAGTATGCAATTATGTGTGCACCAACAATGTCACAACATGCAGCGGTTGAAGCACTTCGAAATGGTGAACATGATGTTGAAGCAATGAGAAGAAGTTATATGCAACGAAGAAATTATCTTGTTTCAGCACTTCAAGAACACGGTTTATCTTGTCATTTACCTGGAGGAGCATTTTATGTTTTCCCATCAATCCAAAATACAGGACTAACATCTGAAGAATTTGCAGAGCAATTATTGTTAAAAGAAAGAGTTGCGGTCGTCCCGGGAAATGTTTTTGGAGATTGTGGAGAAGGATTTATCCGATGTTCGTATGCTACTTCGCTTGAACAGTTAATTGAAGCAACAAAAAGAATAGGGCGTTTTTTACAAACTGTCCCGACGTTTCAACCAGTAAATTTAACGAAAATTGAAAGTAAATAGTCTGATAATAAAAAGCTCTTGTATTCCATATGGAATAAACAAGAGCTTTTTTCATACATGAATGAAAGAATGATCTGACTTTGTTTCTATTAATTTTTCTTGAAAAATAGAAGCAATCAAATGATCAAATCCTAGCGTCTCACATAGAATCCAATTCTGTTGAAGTGAAGCTGGTAGACTGCTAATTTTCTCTGCCATTTCTTTCATTAATGTACCCGAAAAGAATAAATACGGGACGACGATGATCGGACAATTTTTTTCAGAAAGTAGAAGCGTACAAGCTTCATGAAAAGAAGGCTCCGACACGGCCATATAAGCAGGAATAACAGTTCTATTTAATTTGGTTTCAAGTAATGTAGCAATTCTTAAAAAGTCATTTTGCGTAAGTTGGTCACTACTGCCACGTCCTACTAATAAAATTTTAGCATCAGGTTGCACATTTATCGTTTTTTCCTGAATGCGTTTCTTCACTAATTCAATCATACTTTGATGTACACCAATTGGCTTGCCAATTGTGATTGAAACTTGTGGAAATCGTTTTTGAAAAGCTGCTATTTCATTTGGAATATCAATTTTTGCATGATTGGCTGATAATAATAGAACAGGGAGGACCGTGATTGAAGTTGCTCCTTGTTGAATACAATTATGTAGGCCCTCGTATATAGAGGGTTCTGCTAATTCGATAAAACTAATTTCTTGAATTTGACATTCGATTTGTTTTTGTACTTTTTTAACAAAGTTTATGGCAGAATGGACTGCAGATTGAACGCGACTTCCGTGACAAATATATAAAATGGCATCCATTCAATCACCCCTTACATGTAATTATTAAATACTAGAGTAACTTTTTTGATTTAATTGTGAAATTGAATCTTGTTTAGTTTCGAACCATTTTAGTTGATGATGTAAATTTACTACTTCACCAACGACAATCATACTTGGGTTACTTATTTTTTCTTTTTCAGCCACTGATAGTACGTCTTTTAACGTACATATCACAGTTTTTTGTTGTTCTGTTGTACCAAAGTGGATGAGAGCAACAGGCGTATCCTGATGTTTTCCATTTGATATAAGCTGATGACGAATATATGGTAAATTGCTTACGCCCATATAGATGGCAAGCGTGTCAATCCCTTTGGCTAGTGCTTCCCATTTAATAGTGTCATCTTCCTTACAATGCCCAGTTACAAATGCAAAGGAGCTACTATAATCACGATGTGTTACTGGGATTCCTGCATAAGCCGGTGCTGCTATACCAGATGTGATCCCTGGAACGATTTCGAATGGAACTCCGCGTTCAACAAGATAAGCGGCTTCTTCACCACCTCGCCCAAAAATAAAAGGATCGCCACCTTTTAAACGGACAACATTTTTACCTTTTTTTGCATATTTAACTAGGAAAGCATTAATTGTTTCTTGCTTTAATGCATGGTAGTTTGGTAGTTTACCTGCGTAGATTAATTCTACTGATTCTTTTGCATTTTCTAGCAGTTCTTTATTCACTAAACGGTCATATAAAATGACATCAGCATTTTGAATACATTTTAGACCTTTTACAGTAATTAGATCAGCATCACCTGGTCCAGCGCCAACTAAATAAACTTTTCCAATCATTCCATACACCTCGTCATCATCGTTTACTTAAAACCTCAATATCTAAAACGAAACCACCACTTTGACTAACTCTCTTTTTTTCATACATTAGTAAATCTTTAACGTCTGGTTTTTTTACATAGAATTTCTCGAGCTCGGTATCAACGAGCTTAAATGCTTTTTCATCATCATTTGCTAGAATGACTACCGGTACAGTTCGATTTTCTATTTGCGCCTCAAAACGATATAAAAACATAGCCCACCGACTTTCTTTAAGATGCTTTAACTGTTTCAATAATGGACGTTAAATGATTTTGTAATTCCTCAATACCAACTCTAGCTACATAATCTAAATATGGTTCAGAAGGTAATTTATTTTCTTGAAAGTGCTGTAAGAATTTTTCTAAAACAAGATGAAGGGAAGGGGATTCCACTTTTCCTTTTAATTTTTCGTTTAATTTTCCACCATTTGCTAAAGTTCCACCTACATAGATCTCAAAAGCTTCTACTAATTCTTTTTTATCATTTCGAGCTTTGATACCTTGTAGGCCGATATCAGCGATTGCTCTTTGACCACATGAGTTTGGGCAACCGACCATATGAATTCGAACTGGAACATCAAGTGAAACTTTTTCATCTAAGTATGAAGCTGTATCTTTCATACGAGCTTTTGTTTCAACTAATGCTAGGTTGCAATATTCATTCCCTGTACAAGCCACAGAGTAACCAATGAACTTTGGCGGTATTGGAGTGAATTTTTTTAGTAAAGGTTCTTCAAGTAATTCATTGATATTTGCAGTTGGGATATTAGGTAAAATTAAATTTTGCGAATTACAGTTTCTGATTTCTCCATTTCCGTATTTCTTAACAATTCTAGCTAACTCGAAAACTTCCTCAGAATGTAATCGTCCAACTGGAATACTTAAACCGACATAGTTTAAACCATTTTGTTTTTGCGGATGTACACCGTAAAAGTAACCTGCATTCCAGGACTCATCAAATCCAGTGCCTTTTGTTAATAGTTGCCCTGTATATTCTTGTAGTACATCTTTAAACTTTTCTACTCCCCAATCTGCTACTAAAAACTTTAGACGAGAGTGATGACGTTTTTCACGGTAACCAAAATCTCTAAAAATAGTTGTAACTGCAATTGCTACTTCTTTTACTTGATGTGGTAAAACAAATACATCAAGTGTTCGGGCTAAATGCGGTGCAGCAGATAATCCACCGCCAACTTTCAAATGAAAACCAGATGTTTTGACACCATCAATTTCTTTAATAGCCGGAACAAATGAAATACAGTTAATCTCAGCATTGGAAGCATTACTTGTATTTGTACTAATTGACATTTTATATTTTCTTGGAAGATTCGAAAAATCTTCATTGAATTGAAAGAATTCATATATTTCTTTTACGATTGATGTCGTATCGAATAATTCATTCGGATCAATACCAGCCAATGGATTACCAACGATATTACGTGTTATATCTCCACAAGCACCTGCACTTGAAAGATGAACCTTTTCAAGTCGGGATAAAATATCTGGAATCTGTTCAATGGTTAACCAATGAAACTGAATCGCTTGACGGGTTGTAATATCATAAACATCACGACCATAATCACGGGCAATTTCAGCTAATACGACTAGTTGATCATGCGTTAAAATACCAGATGGAACATTTACACGCATCATAAAGTAACCAGCTTCTTTTGGTTTTTGTAGATAACAGCCTGCCCACTTAAATAAATCCCATTGATCTTTTGGAATCGATTCGAAACCGTTCTTAGCGTAATAAGGGATGTCGTTATATATTTTTAATCCATCTTTTACTAGCTTCTTTTTTTCAGTTTCATTTAACTTTGGGTTGTCTTTCCATATTTTTTCAGTACTCATTAACACATCTCCTTNNATATTGAAGTACTGTTTCAACACATTGTTCAATCGAAAGTGTGTCTGTATTTAATGTGATTTCCGGACAATCTGGTGCTTCATAAGGGGAGCTTATTCCAGTGAAATGTTGAATTTCACCACTTTTTGCTTTTTTATACAGTCCCTTTGGATCTCTGTTTTCACAAGTTTCAACTGAGCACTCAACATAAATTTCAATAAATTCATCTTTTTCAACAATTGATCGAACAAGATCACGATCAGCTTGAAATGGGGAGATAAAGGCAGTAAGTACAATTTGCCCGTCATCGACAAATAACTTAGCAACTTCTCCAATGCGACGAATATTTTCGGTTCGATCACGATCTGTAAATCCAAGATCATTATTTAAACCGTGGCGAATATTATCACCATCTAAAACATATTGTTGCACGTTTTGGAGAAACAGTGCTTTTGCTATTTCATTAGCAATCGTTGATTTTCCAGATGCCGATAAACCGGTAAACCAAAGGATACAGCTATGATGCTGGTTTTTTTGACGTCGATCTTGTTTCGTTATACTAGCTTGATGCCAAACAATATTTTTAGACATGTTGTTATTCTCCTATTCAACTGAAATCGATGCTGCTTCACGTATTCCTTCAATTAATACTTCAACTACTTCTTTGCGGCTAAAGGCAGTAGGGGGAATTTCACCGTTTTTCAGCATTTCCCGTACTTTCGTTCCAGAAAGGGTAATATGATGATCGCTACTATGAGGGCAAGTTTTTGTTGAACCCATATTTTCACATTTTGAGCAGTAAAAACTATTTTCAAAAAATAGGAGATTGATTCCTAAATCATCAGCTGTAAAATGTTGAAAGATTTTTTGAGCATCATACGTTCCATAATAATTTCCAACACCAGCATGATCACGGCCAACAATAAAATGCGTGCAACCATAATTTTTTCTTACAATTGCATGGAATATTGCCTCGCGTGGTCCTGCGTATCGCATAGCTGCAGGGAAAACAGCTAAGAATACACGATTAGCTGGATAATAGTTTTCTAGTAAAACCTTATAACTTTTCATTCTCACATCTGCAGGAATGTCATCTGATTTTGTTTCTCCAACTAATGGATTCAAAAAGAGACCATCAACGATTTCTAATGCGCTCTTTTGGATATATTCATGTGCTCTATGAACAGGATTCCGAGTTTGGAAACCAACAATCTTTTTCCAATTTAATGATGCGAATTTTTCCCGAGTTTCAATAGGGGATAAATAATGTTCGGAAAAATCATTTCTGTTCAACTGTTTAGTAACTGTAATTTCGCCTCCGATATAAACATCACCGCGGGAATACAATTTAGCAACTCCTGGATGTTCATGATCTGTCGTTCCATAAACGAATTGTGCTTCAACTAATTTATTAGGGGTATAAATATCTTCAATTTTAATAATTCCATATACTTCATCTTCCCAAATAAGCTTTCCTACATCTCCAATTTTTAGATTTTTTGCAGAAGATTTCGAAATAGGAAGCGTAATCGGGATACTCCATACAAAGCCGTTTTTTAATCTCATTGAACTAACAACTTGTTCATAATCATCTTTTCCTAGAAAACCAGTTAATGGACTATATGCGCCATTTCCAATTAACTCTAAATCACTTATCCCAATGAGATCTAAAGAGATCTCGTGTGAAATTTCATTTGTAAGTACTGTAGAATCATATCGATTAATTAATGTTCCGCCATGTGCAGGTAAACTCATATTTTAGACACTCCTTAAACTTTTCTAGTGTGATAGTTTCATATATTCATGTAAAAATTTACAATACAAATTGAGATAAAAGAGAAGTTTAGTCGTGTAAGCCACATTCAGTTTTAGTAGAACCTGACCAACGTCCTGAACGACTATCAGACGAATTAGAAGCCGGTAAAGTACAAACCTCACATCCAATACTTGGATAACCTACATCGTGAAGCGGATTATATGGAAGGTTTTGATAATACACATATCTCCAAACTTCCTTCCAAGTCCAATGAATTAATGGACAAACCTTAATAGACTGAAACTTATTGTCAAGATTGAGAAAATTCGTTTTTTGACGAGATGCAGATTGCTCTCTACGGAGACCCGAGATCCAAGCAGGAGCATCCTTTAACGCTTCTTGTAATGGGATGATTTTACGAATTTGACAGCATTGATTTGGTTCCCGTTTCCATAATTCATGACCATGTATCTCTGCTTGTTCATCTAATGTAAGGCTAGGAAGTTTTTTTTCAATCTGTAATAACGGGTACTTTGCTTGGACCCGGTCGATACATTCGTAAGTTTCTTTAAAATGTAAACCTGTCTCCAAAAAAACAATCTTTGCGTCGGGTTTAACTTTGGAGATTAAGTCAATTAATAATATTCCCTCTACACCAAAGCTACAGGCATAGATCAATTCATCTCCATAGGTAGAATATGCCCATTGCAGGACTTCGAGGGCTCCCTTTGTATCATTGTCAATCGAAAACCTTGGTAGTTGTTCCTCATTCCAATTTTCAAATCTCATTTGTCTTCCTCCAATGAATTAAAGAAAATAAAAAAGAGAGCAAAAAACACTGTCATCTTTTTATGAAATGAACGATATACATTCTTTCTATATGAAAATGTTTAGAAACATTTCTCTTTAAATAGAAAAAGGCAGCTTAAATCTATGATGTAAAGATTACATAGATTTAAGCTGCCTCTAGTTTTTCTAGTCAGCAGGACTCTCATTTACTTTAATCGTATTTTCTCTTGTTTTTCCACTTGAATAATTTTTCCATCTTGAACGACTAAAGTGATCGTTCCAAATTTTAAACCATTTAGTAACGATTCCACGACCTCGATTAACGGTTTTAAGTCGTTGGTTTGGCTCATGAGCATCATCCTCTGAAATTAATTACAACTAAGTTTATCAGAATTGTATGAATTGTCAATTTCAAAAATTCCATTTTTTTATATAAATTTTAAAATTTCAAATAAACAGATGAGTATAGCTAAATTGAAAGCGTTTCATTGTTTTTATTCATATTAAAGAAGAAGTACTTGAATAAAAAAATGGAATGAATACTCCGAAATTCATATCGATCAGTTATCTTTTAATAATATGCCACGAAATATTTATAGTAATTAAAGTAGGAAAGATACCATAGTAGATATTCATAGAAGAAAATGAACATTTATTTCGTTCTTTCACAAACGTTATGAATATACAATTGTTGAAAGAAGATAATAATTAGAAGGTAATTTAATAAAATTTAAGGGGGTTCGTCTTGACTATCCTTCATAACGAGCCATTGATTTCTGCTGTAATAGCATGGTTTATTGCTCAGTTTTCAAAAGTCATTATTCATTTAGTGAAAAATAAGGATTTTGATTTATCTAAGTTCTTTGCTTCAGGTGGTATGCCAAGTTCTCATTCTTCAACGGTTACTGGTTTAGCTCTAAGTGTGGGATTAACGATGGGGTTTGAAAGCGTTGATTTCGCGATGGCAGCAATTTTTGCTACGATTATTATGTATGATGCTTCAGGCGTTCGACTTGCAGTTAGTAAGCACGCAAAAATACTGAATGACTTTTTTCACGGCAGAATAAAAAATTATAAAGCTTTAAACGAATTGGTCGGGCATACTTCATACGAAGTAGTAGTAGGGGCGATCATTGGAATCATAGTTGCAATCATTGTCACCTAATCTAACTTGCGCTCAAGTATAAATCAAAAGATTTATTCTTGAGCGCATTTTCATAATATAAATAACTAAATGTAAAAATAGGAGATATTTAAATAAGTTTGATAAGATATTGTTAGGATTTGTATGTAAGGAGTGAAAAAATGAAAAGTATTGTAAATGAACATAGTGCTTGGAAGAAAGTCGGACGAGGGATTTATCATTTTCGATATGTATTAATTAGCTTAATCGCTGTTATATCAATCTTCCTAAGTATTTATGCAAAGCAACTACCCGGGATCTTAGAGGGTGATGGATTTCGAACACCGGGTGATTATGAGAAAGCTAAAAATATTTTAGAACAAGACTTTGAACAATCTCCTGACTCACTAATTATTCTACTTGAAAGAAAAAAGGGTGCTACAGCTAATGAGTTTCAAGACGATATTGAGAGAATTGTAAAAGTGATTGGGAAAGAAAAAAATATTAAGCAGTTTATAAATCCAATGGTTGATCCAACGATGAAAAAAGAAAATATTGCTTATTTTTCTGTTCTGTTTAATGAAAAAGATTATGATAAATTAGTTGATCGGAACAATCATTTCGCTAAAAAAATTGAATCTTACACTGATGAATCAGTGAAAGTTGGTACAACTGGCTTTACGATTATTAGTGATGTAATGAATAAAACAAGCCAAGAAGATTTGAAAAAAGCCGAAATGATTGGGGTTCCAATAGCATTTATTGTTTTATTCTTTGCCTTTGGTAGTCTTGTTGCTTCTGCAATCCCTATATTAATAGGGTTAATTAGTATTTTTACAACTTTTGGTATTCTAGCATATATCGGAAAATATGTTGATTTATCTATCTTTGTCTTAAATGTAGCACCGATGATTGGCTTGGCTTTATCGATCGATTTTGCTTTGTTATTTGTCAGTCGATACAAAAGTGAGCTTTCCGAACAAAAAGCTACTGTAAAAGAAGCAATCAGTATCACTTTTGCAACTGCAGGGAGAGCGATTATCTTTTCAGGTATTTGCGTGTTTATTGGTCTTTCTGCACTGTATTTCATTCATATCGATTTATTTAGAAGTGTTGCAATTAGTGGTGCTGTAGTCGTTTTAGTTAGTTTATTTTTATCGTTAACATTATTACCTGCAGTACTTTCTGCTTTAGGAAGAAATATTAATAAAGGTACATTAAAGTGGATTGCAAACCGCAGTCAAGAGCAACAACAAGCAATTTGGAGAAAATTTGCGCAGTTTGTAATGAAGAGGCCAATCATCATGGCACTTACTTCATTAATTATATTAGGGATATTTGTCATTCCAATTCGAGACGTTCATTTAAACATTCCTACTATTGATGCACTGCCAAAACATGAATCCTCTAGAATCAATTACGAAAAGTATCAAAAGGAATTTCTTCCTGATGCATTAAATCATGGGTCAATTGTAGTTGTATTAGATTCTGATAAAGATATACTAACGAATGAAAATTTAAATTCATTAGAAAAAGTTCAACAGGAATTTGAAAATGATGCAGACGTTTTAAAAGTAAGAAGTGTGTTCAATGCTGTTAACATGGATGCTTCTCAACTTTTACCTGCTCTAAAATCACCTAATGCAACAAAGCTTCAGCCAGCTGTTAATGCGTATATTCAAAAGGATAAAACCTTCATGCAAGTATTTCTAAACTCTGATCCGAAATCTGAAAAAGGAAAGCAATGGGTAAGGGATATCGAAAAGAAATACAAAGGTAAAATTGAAGGATTCCAAATGACGAATGGTGGGCAGGTTAAATTTGAACAAGAGTTATTTGATGAAATTACTGATAATATTCGATATGGATTAATTGTGATTATGGTGAGTACATTTATCATTTTAATGATTGCATTTAGATCGATTATTATTCCGATCAAAGCGATTATCATGAACGTCCTTTCCTTAAGTGCAACATTTGGCATTATTACATGGTTGTTCCAAGGTGGGAATTTTGGATTACCGCAATCTGATATTATGCTGATTTTACCGGTATTCGTCTTTGGTTTAGTATTTGGCCTGAGTATGGACTATGAAGTGTTCTTAATGTCAAGGATGCAAGAGTTATATGAAGAAACGGGAGATAATACTTATTCGACACGAGAAGGTTTAGTTTCAACAAGTCGAATAATCACATCAGCAGCTTCGATCATGATTGTTATTACAGGTGCATTTGCATTTACAGATATGGTTCCAGTTAAACAAATGGGGATTGGGATCGCGATTGCAATATTCTTAGACGCTACAATCGTTCGATTAGTACTCGTACCGAGTTTAATGCAATTGTTTGGTAAGTGGAATTGGTGGTTCCCATTTGCGAAAAATAAAGTTGAAGAACCGAAAGAGAAAGTAGGATAAATACAATCGTTAAACTGCTAAACAATGAACAGGTTTAGCAGTTTTTTATTTGCGTGATTGTTAGTGTAAAATAAAATGATATGAAAATGATGGATTGATTAGTAAAAGAGCTTAATGATTTGGTAAAATGATACTAGCAAAATTGAAGGGAGACACGAAATGTTTAAAAAATCAATGAAAGCAGTTTTGATATGCTGCTTTATGTTACTGTTCACTATTTTAACTGCTTGTGGAAATGATAATCCAAAATCTTCACAAGTTGCAAAACCAAAGAAACCTGAGAAATTACCAGTCGCAACAATTACAATTAAGGATTATGGGGTGATTGAAGCGGAGCTGTATCCGCATATCGCACCAAATACTGTTTATAATTTTATTTCACTTTCAAATAAAGGATTTTATGACGGACTTAAAATACATAGAATTGTGAAGGGCTTTGTTATTCAAGGTGGAGACCCAGAGGGTACTGGAGCAGGTGGACCAGGATATACAATTAATGGAGAGTTTACTTCAAATGGATTTGAAAATAACTTATTGCATACTGCAGGGGTTTTATCAATGGCGCGTACGGATGATCCGAATAGTGCTGGTAGCCAATTTTTTATTATGACAAATGATTCATCACAACTGGATGGTGCGTATGCTTCATTTGGTAAAGTAACAACAGGAATGGATATCGTAAAGAAGGTTGAAGCTGCTGAAACGACACCTGAAGAGCAACCAAAAACGCCAATCATCATCGAATCTATTAAAGTTGATACAATGGGTGTAAAATATCCAAAGCCTAAAACGAATAAAGAGTAAATTGAATGTTATAATGGAATCCCTCGGTGTTGTTTTGAGGGGTTTTTTCTAAACTTCGTAAAACAGTTTAATATAAAAAAACTACTACTTAAATAGTAGTAGTTCTTTATATTTTACATAAGAAAATTATAAACCTTTTTTTACTTTACCAGACCAAACCTTAAATCCACCTTTTAATTGGAATAGGTTTGTTACACCTTGTTTACGTAAAATTCGGGCAGCTTGTCCAGGACGAACACCCATTTGATCATACAGATAAACTGGTTGATCTTTACGAATTTCTTTTGAACGCATTTTTAATTGAGCAAAAGGGATATTTCGTGCACCTAAAATATGTCCGTTTTTAAAATCCTCTTGATCTCGTAAGTCAATTAATTGAGCTTTACGAATACCTGAGCGGAATTCTTCCTCGTTTAATGTTTTAATTAAGCGTTTTTGGTAGAAATACATGATTGTTGTGTATACAATGATACCTAGGACAACCCAAATTAACAATAACCAATTAGTCATTTTATTCAACACCTTTCAATTACCTACTTATCTTATTATAATTCTCTAATAAGATTGTGCAAGATTCTTTAATAAAAAAAGAAAAAATTTCAGTATTGTATGAGGAGATTACAACATGTCAAAGACAAAGTGGTATTTTATTAATAGTGGAAAAAAATCAGGAAGTTATAATATGGCTTTAGACGAATGTCTTATTAAATGGCAAAGCGAAGAAGGATTTTTGCCTACTTTACGTTTTTATGAGTGGGAACATCCAACTGTAACAATTGGTTACTTCCAAAAGAATCAAGAAATCAGTTTAGAACAATTAAAAAAATATAATGGTGATTTTGTCAGAAGACAAACGGGTGGAAGAAGTGTACTTCACCATGAAGAATTAACATATAGTGTAATTGTTCCTGAAAACTATCCAAATATGCCGGTTACAGTAACAGAAGCTTATAAAGTCATTTCAATGGGGATATTAGAAGGTTTTAAATTATTAGGTTTAGACGCTTCATTCGCTGTGCCAAAAACGGCGGCAGAAAAAGATGAATTAAAAAAACCGTCTAGTGCAGTGTGCTTTGACGCTCCATCTTGGTATGAAGTTGTTGTGAATGATAAAAAAATTGCTGGAAGTGCACAAACAAGACAAAAAGGTTCTATTTTACAACACGGTTCAATCCCATTAAATATTGATGTTACTATGCTGTATGACCTTTACATTTTTTCATCAGAAGAAGTAAGAAACAGAATGAAAAAAAGATTCTTAGAACGCGCTACATGGATTAATGCAGAAAGTGATACACCAAAATCAATGGATGAATTATATATTGCTTTTAAAGAAGGCTTTGAAATTGGTTTGGATATTGAACTAGTTCCTTATGAATTAACGGAGGACCAAGAAAAAGAAGTACAAGCATTAGTTGAGTCAAAATATAGTACTGAAGAATGGAATCTTCGTAAATAAAGAATGTTTTTTAAAGAAAGCTGGTCAAGCTTTCTTTTTTATTTTAGTTGTTCGTATATATTGTTGCTATTTTAGAATGCGTAAGTTGATTACAAATCCAGGACGCTCCCTTTCCGTGGGGTAAATTACATCAATCCATAGTAAAAAATCTTAAGAGTAATTGCAAAAATCCTTCTTTTTTAAGCATGTCTCCTTTCTTTACCTGTATTCCCAATACTTGGACCGTTTGTTTTTTGGGTAAGGTTCATACTATCTATAGATAGATGTAGAAAGGAAATAGCAGATATGAAACCATTTATACCAAGGCTCGTTTATTTTGAGCCACAAGCGTTGGAATATCATTTAGGGAAAGAATTAAAAGAGAAGTTTGAGAAAATGGGTTTAGAAATTAGGGAAACAACGTCACATAATCAAATCCGAAATTTACCTGGGGATACAGATGCAGAGAAATATCGGATTGCAAAATCGACTTTAGTAGTTGGTTTACGTAAAACATTGAAATTTGAAACGTCAAAGCCTTCTGCTGAATATGCAATACCTTTAGCAACGGGATGTATGGGACATTGTCATTATTGTTATTTACAAACCACATTAGGATCCAAACCATATATTAGGGTGTATGTAAATTTAGAAGAAATTTTTGAGCAAGCAGAAAAATATATGAATGAAAGAAAGCCGGAGATCACAAGATTCGAGGCTGCATGTACTTCTGATATAGTGGGCATTGATTACCTGACTCATTCTTTAAAAAAAACAATCGAATTTATTGGAGAAACTGAATATGGCCGCTTACGTTTCGTAACAAAATTTCCACATGTGGATCATTTATTGGATGCTAAACATAACGGGAAAACAACGTTTAGATTTAGTATTAATTCAAGATATGTGATTAAAAATTTTGAGCCAGGCACTGGTTCATTTGATGAGAGGATTGAAGCTGCAAAAAAAGTAGCAAATGCAGGATATCCTTTTGGATTTATTGTCGCGCCAATTTATATGCATGAAGATTGGGAAGAGGGCTATGAGGAGTTATTTATTAGGTTAAAAGATGCGCTTGGTGAGTTAGCGAATCAAAAGATGACATTTGAGCTGATTCAGCATCGTTTCACAAAGCCAGCAAAAAAAGTCATTCTTGAACGATATCCGAATACAAAATTAGAGATGGACGAAGAGAAAAGGAAATACAAATGGGGCAAATATGGAATAGGGAAATATGTGTATCAAACGGATCAAGCAGCTTCCATCGAAGAAACGATCTCTGCTTATATTAAATATCACTTTCCAAATGGAGAGATACAGTATTTTACATAAGCAAAAAAGTGTACTAATTTGGTACACTTCTTTTTTATGACAGTATGATATATATATATAAAGATTGAGAAAGTCGAGTTAATTGCACTTTTGTATTTTGTGTTGTATCATTTTATTTGATGTTTATTTGTAACGGATTATTTAATTGTAATACTTAACTGGAGGAAAAACATGCCCACACCTAGTATGGAAGATTATATTGAACAAATTTACCTTTTAATTGAAGATAAAGGGTATGCACGCGTGTCTGATATTGCTGATGCTTTATCAGTACATCCATCGTCAGTTACGAAAATGGTACAAAAGCTTGATAAAGACGAATATTTAATTTATGAAAAGTATAGAGGACTTATTTTAACTCAAAAAGGTAAGAAAATGGGGAAAAGGCTTGTTTATCGCCATGTTTTACTAGAGCAATTTTTACGAATTATCGGCCTTGACGAAAATTTAATTTATCAAGATGTCGAAGGAATGGAACATCATATGAGCTGGGAAGCAATTGATCGAATTGGTGATTTAGTTCAATACTTCGAGGAAGATAAGAGTAGGATTGAAACATTAAAGGTCATCCAAAAATCGAATGAAGAACAATCTAATAATGACTAAAAGACCGTGCCTAATAGGAAGCACGGTCTTTCTTTTTACCCTTTTCACCTTCTATTACGGTCAGGTGACTAGAATCTTTTGTTCGTTTTCTTAGCAAAGGACTGGAGGTACTTTTCCTTGAAGTGGGCTTTGATTTATTTAACGATTTTTTTACTGAACTAGTTTTTTGCGTATTATATTTTTTTACAGTCTGTTTAGCAGCTTTTCTATAGGAGTCTTGTTGGCTTCTTTGACTGTTAGATGATGTAAATACTCTATAAATAAAATAAAGAACAAGGAGAATTAATCCAATAAATAAAATTCTTTGTAATAATTTTGCTGGATCATTAATCAATTCAGCAATTAAGCCAAAAAGTGCTAATGCTATCATTCCGTAAAATATTGATGTGTACACTTTTTGATTCACTTAAGCACCTCCTATGTTAAGAATTATTTTTAAATCGTTTTGTAAAAAAATAGGTTACTTATAGTTTATTACATTTTATTCAATAAGTTGATATTTTTTATAAAATTCTGTCAATTATATTTTGGTATTTTTTTCTATCTCCAAAAGACGATTAAATGAAGCGATTGAAACTTCGATTTGGTCTTCTGAAGGCTCTTTAGTTGTTAATAATTGTAGCCATAATCCTGGATAGCCAACCCATTTTAATACAGGAATATGACGAACTTTATTCGTTAATTGTAAAACTTCAAACGAAATACCTAAGACTACCGGTATTAATAAAAGTCTGTCTACTATTCTTAACCAAAGTGGACTCGTTGGAACTAGGAAATAAATAAACATCCCAACAATAACCGTAAATAAAATGAAACTGCTACCACAACGGTAATGTAATCTTGACTGTGATCTGACACCTTCGATTGTTAATGATACATTATTTTCAAAAGCATTAATCACTTTGTGCTCAGCACCATGATATTGGAAAACTCTTTTTATAAAAGGAGTTAAGGAAACTATATAAATATACGTTAATAAAAAAAGTAATTTTATAATACTTTCTACAATTACCTGCTGAACATCAGTTTCGAAAAACGGTCTAAGTGTAGCTGCTAACAGAACTGGAACTAATGTAAAAATAACTTTCCCTACTAAGAAAGATAAAACTGCTAATATAGAAATTCCTATATATGTAGCAACCGTACTTTTTTGGTTCTCACGTTCTAAAGCAACTTGTTCATCATCATTTGGATCAATTCCATATCGTTCTGTTGAAAAGTTTAAATGCTTTGATCCATTAATACTTGCTTGTATAATGGCAACAACTCCTCGTACGAATGGAACTTTCTTTAGTTTTTGCATCGTAGGATTCGTTTGAATTGGTTCTTCGAAATACTGAATAGAGTGATCATTTCTTCGAATTGCCGAAACGGTGTGTTTTTTACCACCAAACATGACACCCTCTACGATTGCCTGCCCCCCATAAATTGCTCTTTCTTTCTCTTTCATGTTGCACCAACCTAAATTCATTTTTTACTAATTAAATATTTCTATTTGAATCTATTGTAAATGGAATAACAATATTGGTGCAAGTATAAGTAGTATGAATTACGAAAATGAAGTTCTAATATTTTTAATATTCTTACAAATATCCTATTCACATGAAAGAATATCACTTGGACATACTACAATAAGATAATTAGCAATGTATGGAAAGGGTCATGATACATGGATAAAGAAAATATTCAAGCTCAAAGTGAAAAAGATGAAGAAAAACAACAAGATCAAGACAAAAACCAAAATGGTGTAACAGATCAAGGGCAAAGTCCGGATATTGCAAAAGGTGCAATGAATTTTAATAAGATTGCAAGTATTGGATTTTTCGGTGGAATATTTTGGTCAACAGTATCATTCGTACTAAGTTTTTTTGATTTCACACAAATCGGTCCAACGTTTGTATTAGAAAAAATTCCTCTTGGTAAATGGGCTAATTTTTACATTGAGGTCTTATTATCTATTTTTTGTATTGGTATTATATCAATCGTTATTGCATTCATCTTTTTCTTTATAGGTAAAAAATTTACAGGTGTATTGCCTGGAGTGTTCTATGGATTATTATGGTGGGTAATTATTTTCCTTGTATTTGGAAGAATCGCTTTTGATTTAAAACCAATTAAAGAGTATTCATCTGATACGATGGTAACAAGCATTTGTATATTCATTCTATACGGAACCTTTATTGCATATTCGGTTTCTTTTGCATCTCAAGAAGAAGAACCCTCTTTGCGTGGCTATTCAAAATAGTCTGGCCTATGATAAAATAAGGATGAGTGTTCCATATTATGTTAAATTGGAGCAAATATGCTGAAATGATAGGTGGAGACAAGAAAATTGGCTAAGTTTTTATTATTAAATGGACCTAATTTAAATATGCTCGGCCAGAGAGAGGTTTCAATCTATGGTTCTACAACACTGAAGGATATAGAAAACCATTTATCTGGTCGGGCTAGTGAGTGTAATGACATAATTGATTGTTTCCAATCTAATCACGAAGGTCAAATTATTGATCGTCTACATGCAGCAAACAATGTTTATGATGGCATTATTTTTAATCCAGGTGCATTTACGCACTATAGTTATGCAATTCGCGATGCGATTGCAAGTATTACAGTACCAACCATTGAAGTGCACATATCAAATATACATAAAAGAGAAGAGTTTCGTCATACATCAGTATTAGCTGCTGTAACGGTCGGACAAATTGTTGGATTAGGTGTGTACGGTTATGACTTAGCTTTACTTGCATTACAACAAATTAGTAGGGGAGAGAAAGTAAATGGAAAAAATTAAAAAATTAAGAGAAGCTCTTGTAGAAAAAGGGTTGGACGCACTTTTAGTTACTAGTACATATAACCGTCGTTATTTAACAAATTTTACAGGATCATCAGGTGTCGCACTTATTACAAAAGATAAGGCATTATTTATTACGGATTTCCGTTATGTTGAGCAGGCAACTAGCCAATGTGAAGGCTTTGAAATCGTTAAACACGAAGGATTAATTTCAAGCGAAGTTGCATCACAAGTTGAAAAAAATGGTGTAGCTAAAATTGGATTTGAACAAGATCATATGACGTTTTCTGAATATGGTACATACCGTAAAGTAGTAGTAGGAGCAGAACTTGTACCTGTAAATGGAATTATTGAAAATTTACGTTTAATCAAAACGGATGCTGAAATTTCAATTATTAAAGAAGCAACTAAAATTGCTGAATCTGCATTTGATCATATTTTAGGTTATATCCGTCCAGGTGTAACAGAATTAGAAGTATCAAATGAGCTTGAATTTTATATGCGTAAATTAGGAGCGACATCATCATCATTCGATATTATTGTTGCTTCAGGTGCACGCTCTGCATTACCACATGGTGTTGCTTCAAGCAAAGTTATTGAAACAGGTGATTTTGTAACACTTGATTTTGGTGCATACTACAAAGGATATGTTTCTGATATGACAAGAACAGTTTCAGTAGGCGAGCCAGATGCAGAATTAAAGAAAATCTATGACATCGTGTTAGAAGCTCAATTACGTGGAGTAAATGGAATTAAAGCTGGAATCACTGGTAAAGAAGCGGATGCGTTAACACGTGATTATATTACTGAAAAAGGTTATGGCGAATATTATGGACACTCAACTGGTCATGGTATTGGTCTTGAAGTACATGAAGGTCCTGGATTATCATTCCGTTCTGATTTAGTACTTGAGCCAAATATGATTGTAACCTGTGAGCCAGGAATTTACATTCCAAATCTTGGTGGAGTTCGTATAGAAGATGATTTAATTGTTAAAAATGGTGGAAACGAAAACTTAATGTCATCACCTAAAAACTTAATCATTCTATAAGTTTTCACGATAATCGAAAAAGAACTACACAAACGTAAGAATATACATTATCATATAGAAATGTGGAGGCCCATGAACTAAGGTTTCATGGCGCTTAATCTAGACATTAATTCAAGGTAAGCGATATGGTTCAAATTCAGGTACATAAGTAAATTAGAACCATTTCATTTTTTAGGAGGATTTTTAATGATTTCAGTAAACGATTTCCGTACAGGTTTAACAATTGAAACTGACGGTAGCATTTGGCAAGTAATTGACTTCCAACACGTTAAACCAGGTAAAGGTGCTGCGTTCGTACGTTCTAAACTTCGTAACCTACGTTCAGGATCTGTACAAGAAAAAACTTTCCGTGCTGGTGAGAAAGTTGCGAAAGCACATATCCAAAATCGTAAAATGCAATATTTATATGCAAGTGGTAACCAACACGTATTCATGGATAATGAATCTTATGAACAAATTGAATTACCAGAACAAAACATAGAGCGTGAATTAAAGTTCTTAAAAGAAAATATGGAAGTTTATATCATGACTTATGAAAGTGAAATTTTAGGTGTTGAATTACCTAATACAGTTGATCTAAAAGTAGTTGAAACTGAACCAGGAATCAAAGGTGATACTGCTTCAAACGTTACAAAACCTGCTACAATGGAAACTGGCTTAGTTGTTCAAGTACCAATCTTCATTAATGAAGGTGAAGTATTAATTATTAATACGACTGAATCAAGCTATGTTTCTCGTGCAAAAAACTAATTTAACATTTAGTGAAATAGAATTAAAAGTAGAGGCACTTGTAAAAAAGTGTCTCTTTTTATTATGAAATATCATCTACATTTGATGGAGGGTTGATATGTTAACATCAATTTTACTTTGGACATTGATTATTATTTGTTTCGCTTTGGCTTTTATAGCGTTAATCAAACCGATTATTCCGGGAGTACCTGTACTATGGGTAGGATTTTTAATTTATCACTTCGGTATTAATAGAGAGGAACTAGGTCTATTCTTTTGGATTATCATGGCAATTTTTACTGCTTTCATATTTATAGTAGATTTTATTGCCAATAAATACTTTCTTAAAAAATACGGAAGTACTAAGACTGGTGAAAGAGTAGGTTGCTTAGCTGTGATTGTTGGCTCCTTTATTTTTCCACCATTTGGTTTAATCATTGTTCCGTTTATTTCAGTGTTTGTAACAGAAAAAGTTCAAGGTAAAACGACTCAGGAAGCTTTGAAATCTTCATGGGCAACTGTTATATCATTTCTGAGTAGCTCGCTTGCCAAAGCGATCTTACAAATCATCATGGTAATCTTATTTTTTATATTTGTCATTATGTAAGAGAAGCGCTATGCTTCTCTTTTTTTTGTCTTATTTTCTTTAGGTTGTCTTCGTAAACTTTATACCGACCTGGTATTTCCTCACTAGTATGCACCTAATTATTGAGGCGAGCGGTAAGCCACTAATCAATCCATTCATTATAGAAACCTGCCACGCTTTAATTACCGGATTTTCTTTCCTCAGAACTCATTTTCCATAAAAGGCTTGTAAGAGAGCATTCTCTAAGGATAAATGAAAAATCAAATAATGAAATATCTTCTTAAATGGACATGTTCTGCATATTAGTAATAAAAAGACTGAAAAAAGGTGTGTAATGTATGAAGCAATGGATTGATTCAATGGATAAGGCTGTACTTAGCATGGGCTTGTTGAGAGTGGTTGGTGGTAGCGTAGAATTGATGGCAGCATTTACAATTCTATATTTCAATGACATAAAAAGAGCATTAGCACTTAATAGTATTCTAGCAACTGTTGGACCAATCATCCTCATATCTACGATGACGATTGGGATTATTGGTGTAGCTAGAGAGTTAGATCCAATCCGCCTTGTGCTTGTTTTTTGTGGGGTATTCTTAATTTTACTAGCGGTTTTTAAATGATTAATAGGATGTGAACTGCTATGGATGAGGTTTTCAATGTATTACCTATAATGCTGAAAGAGAAATTAATCCTTTCTTTTTCAGATTTAAACGAAGTGGAAGAATTGCGATTAAGAGTCTCTAGACCTGTAGAGGTAATTGCAAATAATCATTCAACATTTTTACCGTATATTGTGACAGAGGAAGATGGCAGTCAGATTCTGGGTAAACTTAGTCAGTTTTCTATTTATACAATTGAAGAAGAGTTGAAAAAAGGATATATCACCATTAAAGGTGGCCACAGAGTAGGACTAGCAGGACGAGTGGTGACTGAAAATGGAACGGTAAAGATGATTCGAGATATTAGTTCATATAATTTTCGAATCGCAAAAGAAAAAGTAGGCATAGCAAGTCCATTTGTAAAGTATTTATATGATGGAAGATGGAAAAATACAATGTTGATCGGACCACCACAAGCTGGCAAAACAACATTATTACGTGACTTTGCAAGAGTAGTTAGTCAAGGCGACCATGTTAGGGGAATTAAGCCTCAAAAAGTAGGTATCGTTGATGAGCGCTCTGAAATTGCAGGTTCGGTTAAAGGTGTACCTCAATATACATTCGGAGAACGCATTGATGTATTAGATGCTTGTCCAAAGGCAGAAGGAATGATGATGCTCGTTAGATCGATGAGTCCACATATCATACTAGTTGATGAGATTGGTAAAAAGGAAGATGTAGATGCAATTTTAGAGGCGATTTTCGCAGGTGTTCAATTAATCGTAACTGTCCATGGTTATTCTCTTGAGGAAATTCGAAAAAGACCGTCATTGCAGCCTTTATTCCAAAATGGAACATTCGACCGTTTTATTGAAATTTCCAATCACCCTAGACCGGGTAATGTAACTGATATAAAAAATAGAAAAAATATAAGCCTTTTTTCACAAAAGGTGGTGTATTAAATGAAATGGATTGGCGCATTATTTATTATTTTTTCCACAACATGGCTTGGTTTTTATTTTGCAGGAAGACTTTCTGAGCGAACGAAGGAATTACGTGCATGGAAATTAGCACTTCAATCACTTGAAGCGGAAGTTATGTACAGTCAATTACCTCTGCAAGAAGCAAGTAGGCGTATTGCGAAACAATTAAATGGACAAATTCAAATGTTTTTAATCGGTTTTGCGAATCAACTTGAAACAAGTGCCTTATCTGCAAAAGAAGCATGGAAGCATTCGTTACAAGAATATGCCAAAAAAGTATCAATTAAAGAATCTGATCTCCAAGTTCTTTTGCAATTTGGCGAGACAATCGGAATGCATGACAAAATTTCACAACAAAAGCAAATAATCTTAGCCTTAAAACATTTAGAACGTGAAGAGCAAGAGGCAATAGACTCTCAATCTAGTTATGAAAGAATGTCAAAAATGCTAGGTATATTAAGTGGGATCTTAATCGTTATTTTATTAATTTAAAGGAGGGAATTCGATGATTACAAATTATGCATTAATGTTTCAAATTGCTGGGATAGGCGTTATCGCTGCTATTATACATGCAGTCCTAAAAAAAGCAGGTCAGGAAGAATTTGCAACATGGACAATTATTACAGCCTTTATCATAGTTTTCTTTCAAGTCATTACGAAAGCTGGAGATTTGTTTAATAAAGTCAGGGATGTATTTCTATTTCATTAGATTAGGAGTGAGTTTGTAATGGAAATCATCCAGATTGTTGGCATCGGGTTATGTGCAACATTTTTAATACTTCTTTTAAATCAATTTAAAATGGACAAATTTAATTTGGCTATTACGGTTTTTATCAGCTGCGTATTATTTTTATTCTTATTAGATAAAGTTCAATTTTTATTAGATGAAATTCAAAAATTAGCAAATCAAGCAAGTATTAAAAACGTTTATGTCGAGACGTTATTGAAAATCATTGGAATTGCGTATATCGCCGAATTTGGCGTTCAAATAACAAAAGATGCTGGGCAAGGTGCGATTGCTTCTAAAATTGAACTCGGTGGAAAGGTTCTAATTTTAGTTTTAGCAGTTCCAATATTAACAGCTTTAATCGAAACAATCTTAAGTTTTTTACCTAAAATTTCTTAATTAAGAGGAAGGGAGGACTTTATGAAGTATAAGATTCAATTTTTTCTTCTTTTCCTTTTTCTCCTTTTTTTTATCCCAAAAAATGTACAAGCTGCTCCTCCACCTGCTGAAATTGTCAATGAACAAATTAAAAAACTCGGTATTGATGAAGTACAGCAGTACTGGGATGAAGTTGTAACAAAATATGGTGGGTTTCTTCCGGAAAGTCAAAAAGGAGATTTTATTGAATTTATTAAAGGGGAAAAGAAGTTTTCAATTCAAGAATGGTTTATCGCCTTTGGTAAATATTTATTTTTTGAGCTATTAAGTAATGGGAAAATACTTGGAATACTGATCATGCTTGTCATTTTTAGCTCACTGCTACAATCATTGCAAAATGCATTTGAAAAAAGTTCGATTAGCAAAATCGCTGATAGTGTTGTGTTTTTAGTTCTTGTCGTATTTGCATTAAATAGCTTTTATGTTGCCACACAAGCAACTCAAGAAGCAATCACAATGATGATTAACTTTTTAAGAGCATTAATTCCCATTTTATTAGCATTAATTGCCACATCAGGTGGTGTGATCTCCGTAGGGTTCTTTCATCCGATTCTTATCTTTTTAATGCATACAAGTGGATTGCTAGTAACCTATTTCGTATTACCTCTTATTCTCGTTTCAACGATTCTAAGTATTGTCAGTATTATCAATGATGAACTCCAAGTTACAAAACTAGCAGCATTAATTAGAAATATAGCAGTAGGTGTTCTTGGTGTTTTTTTAACAATTTTCCTTGGTGTACTAAGTGTACAAGGTATGACAACTGCAGTAACTGATGGTGTAGCGATCAAAACTGCAAAATTTGTGACAAGTAATTTTATTCCAGTAGTCGGAAAGGTGTTTGCAGATGTAACAGATACTGTTATCAGTGCTTCACTTTTATTAAAGAATACTGTTGGGATCGTCGGATTAGTCACGATGCTTGCAATCATTGTATTTCCGGCATTGAAAATATTAGTCTTGGCACTTATTTATAAATTTTCAGCTGCTATCCTTCAACCAGTAGGCAGTAAAGCAATCATTAATACGATTGATGTGATTGGGAAGAGTGTCATCTACTTGTTTGTTTGTTTAGCGATTGTATCATTAATGTTTTTCTTAAGTATGACATTAATCATTGCGGCAGGAAATATTGTCGTTATGTTTAGGTAGGTGTGAAGATGGATTTCTTTATTCAATGGGTATCAAACATAATCGTCTATATCTTAATTGCAACCATTATCATGATGTTAATTCCGAATACTGGTTTAGCAAAATACGTTCGTTTTGTGGCAAGTTTATTATTAATTGTCATGATGCTTCAACCAATTTTCCAATTATTTAAAGTGAATATTAAAGAAGTGCTTGCGGGATACCAGTCAACAACTTATGAAGCAAGTGGTGAAATAAAAAATGAAATAAATAATAAGAAAAATGAAATACAAGCAACAGAACGTGCATATATATTAAAACAAATGGCTGTCCAAATGAAAAAAGAAGTTGAAGAAAACATTACTCAGGAATTCGAACAGGTTATTACAAATGTTGAATTAGAAGTAAAAGAAGGCGTAACAACAATTAAAACTGCCGAAGATTTATCAAAGGTAACAGTTTTTGTAAGCGCCAAAAAAGATGAGACAAGCAATGTAGAACCTGTTCAAGAAGTAAGTGTTAATACAACTGAGCCGATCCAATCAGACAGCGAAAAAATTAAACAGCAAGAACTACAGAGTTTTTTAGCAGATAGATGGCAACTTGAGGACAAGCAAATCGAAGTTAAGATGGAAGGAGGAGAGTAATGGCAAATGAAAAAGAAAATACCACCAATAAAACTAGCAGACTTTTTAAAAGGAAACAAAGATGAAAATACCTCTTCTGACAAAGAGCATAGTCCATTTAAACTGACGAGGAAATATGTACTAGCACTACTCGGACTTGGAGTTTGTTGGATGATCGCAAGTAGTCTATTTGCAAATTCAACTGGTAAAACCAATTCGATGCTTTCACCAATTTCTACTGAAACAAGTGGAAGTCCCAAAAATAACGATGAAGCTGTTGAAACTCTTAAACTCGGTGGTGAAAAATCATCAGGAAGTATAAATGATTTTGAAAATAAATATGAACAACAGTTAACAGAAACTTTAAATCAAATGGCTGGCGTTAGCAAAGTAACAGTTGAAGTGAATGTAGACGGCAGCGAAAAAAATGTATACCAATTTAACAGAAATGACCGTACACAACAAACGGAAGAAATAGACAAGCAAGGTGGGAAACGGAATATTATAGATGAATCCCATGATACGCAAGTCGTCATCATAAATGATGGTGAAAAAGAAATTCCAGTTATTGTGCAAACAGAAATGCCAAATATAAAAGGGGTTCTTATTATCGCTAAAGGTGCTGAGAATCTTGCTGTAAAAAATATGATACGAGAAGCTGTCACACGTTTACTCGATGTACCAAGCCACCGTGTCGCTGTACTACCCAAAAAATAACAGGAAGAAGGTAAAATGAAAATGAAAAGACAAACGATTTGGTTATTAACAATGTTAAGTTTAGTAGTGGTATTATCTGTATATTATGTTACAACACCTGATCAAATGAAAACAGCAGGAATTATGAATATGACTAGTAATAACTCTTTAGATTCTACACCATCAACTGATACAAACAAAAAAGATGATGGAAAAGAAACGTCATCTAAAGAAGATGCTACAAATGAAGTATTCTTAAAACAACGTATGGAACAAGAAGATAAAAGAGCTCAATTAAAAGAAGAACTTCAAACAACAATTGACTCAGCTACAGCATCTGCCGAAGAAAAAAGCCAAGCATTTACAAGCTTAAAAGAAATTCAAACATTAACAGCACTAGAAGCAGACGTTGAAACAATGATCAAAGAATCAGGTTACAAAGATGCACTTGTACGCGCTGACAGCAACGAAGTAAATGTATCAGTAAAATCAACAAAAAAACATAGCAAAGCAGCAGCAAACGAAATCATCCAAATGGCAAGAAGCGTACTAGGAGAAAAACTAGTAATCGTAACATTCCAAACGAAGTAAGAAAGAAAAGTGGAAGGCGTTCGCTCTGCCCCGACAAGCATAAGACAAAAACCAATAAAGGTGCTTTTTACCTTTAATGGGGTTTGGCTTATGACTCGAGGGGCAAACGCTTGGAACTAGACAGAAAGAAAAGTGGAGGCGACTGTTCAGCTCCGACAAGCATAAGGCAATCCCGTGTAAAGGTTGCTTTTTAACCTTTACGTGGGATTGACTTATGACCTCGAGGAGCTAGGAGCCGGAACTAGACAGAAAGAAAAGTGGAGGCGACTGTTCAGCTCCGACAAGCATCATGCGAAGCCAAACTCAACTTCTATCTTTAGGGGGACTTGACATATAGCCTGCAAAGAGCAGGGTAAAATATTAGAAAAATAAATTAAACAAAAACTCGTTAACAAAAAATCACACCATTCAAAGCACTGTCTACAAAGTTGTAGGTAGTGCTTTTGTACGTTAAAATAGATATGTAGTATCTAGGGTTTATAACGGATTATTTATGGTAAGGAATAAGATAATTAATTTGGTGGGAAAATGGCTAAAATTAAAATGAGACATGCTCAAGGAAAATAATTTGTTGAAAAGTTTAGTATTAGGTTATAAGATTAGACTATATGTTTTTAAGGGGTGAATGAAAATGAAAATTCATGAAATTAGAGAATTAATTAAATTAATTGACCAAACAACGATAAATGAGTTTGAATTTGAAAATAATGGTGCCATCGTTAAAATTAAAAAAGGTGGACAAACAACTGTTGTTACTCAAGCTGCTGCTCCAGTATATCAACAAGAAGTAATGCCTGTTGTATCTGCTCCAGTTGCAACTTTAGAAAAACCAGCTGAAGCTGTTGCACAAGAAGTAGTGAAAGAAGATACAAGTAATTTACATAAAATTACATCACCAATGGTTGGTACATTCTATGCATCACCATCACCAGATTCAAAAGAATATGTAGCAGTTGGCGATCGCATTAAAAGTGATTCAATTGTATGTATCGTAGAAGCAATGAAGTTATTTAATGAAATCGAAGCTGAAATTGATGGGGAAATTGTTGAAGTATTGGCTAAAAATGGCCAATTAGTTGAATACGGCCAACCATTATTTTTAGTTAAAAACTAATAGACATTCAGTGAGTTACAGTACTTTACTTAAGAAGGTGAAGAAATGAAGAAGGTTTTAATTGCAAATCGTGGGGAAATAGCGATTCGTATTATAAGAGCATGTAAGGAATTAAATATTGAAACAGTTGCAATTTATTCTGAAGGGGATAAAGAAGCATTGCATGTTCAAATGGCTGACGAAGCTTATTGTGTCGGACCTAAATTATCAAAAGATAGTTATTTAAATATGACTAATATTATTAGCATTGCAAAATTAACAGGTTGTGAAGGAATTCATCCAGGATATGGTTTCTTATCGGAAAATGCTAGTTTTGCAGAATTATGTACAGAGTGTAATGTGAAGTTTATCGGACCTACTGCTGATTCCATTTCTAAAATGGGAACAAAAGACGTAGCTCGTGAAACGATGAAAGAAGCAGGTGTACCAGTTGTACCTGGTTCACAAGGTATTATTGCTAGTATTGAAGACGGTAAAAAAATCGCTTCAGAAATCGGATACCCAGTCATTATTAAAGCAACAGCTGGTGGTGGCGGTAAAGGTATTCGTGTAGCTAGAGATGAGAAGGATTTAGAAAAAGGTATTCAGATTACTCAACAAGAAGCTCAAACAGCTTTTGGTAATCCTGGAGTGTACCTTGAAAAATATATCGAAGACTTTAGACATGTTGAAATTCAAGTTTTAGCAGATGAACATGGCAATACAATTCATTTAGGTGAACGCGATTGTACAATTCAACGTCGTTTGCAAAAATTGGTAGAAGAAGCTCCATCACCTGTTTTAGATGAGGAAACTCGTGCTAAAATGGGGCTAGCTGCTGTTCGTGCAGCTGAAGCAGTTAATTACTGGGGTGCGGGTACTGTTGAGTTCATTTATGAGCCACATACTAAAAACTTCTATTTCATGGAAATGAATACTCGTATTCAGGTTGAACACCCTGTAACAGAATTTATTTCAGGAATAGACTTGATTAAACAACAATTATTAATTGCAAAAGGTCATCCATTAAAAACGACTCAAGCAGACGTTAATTTAAATGGTTGGTCGATCGAGTGTCGTATTAACGCTGAAAATCCTGATAAAAACTTTATGCCTTCTCCAGGTAAAATTATTTCGTATTTACCACCAGGTGGTCCTAATGTTCGCGTTGATTCTGCAGTATATAACGGTTACACAATTCCGCCATATTATGACTCAATGATTGCAAAAGTTATCGTTCATGGCAAGACAAGAGACGAAGCAATTGCTATAATGATAAGAGCACTGGAAGAATTTGTAGTAGAGGGAATTTATACAACAATTCCTTTCCATTTAAAATTACTGCAAAATGAAATCTTCGTAAAAGGGAAGTATAATACTAAATTCCTTGAGGAACATGCGCTTGTGACGAAAGGATAAAGTGGAGGGATCTACATGAATGAAAATCAAATGTTAGAAATGGGTAGCGCGACTCTTGGTCGAGTAGAAATAGCACCTGAGGTAATTGAGGTAATTGCTGGTATTGCAGCTGCAGAAGTAGAAGGCGTATCTAGCATGCGTGGTAATCTTGCATCTGGTATTTCTGAAATTATTGGTAAGAAATATCATGGTAAAGGTGTTCGCGTTGATTTATCAGAAGAACGAATTAAAATTGATGTTTACATTTTAGTGAAATTCGGTAAGTCAATACCAACAGTTGCAGGTAATGTTCAAGATAACATACGTCAAGCATTATTAACAATGACTGGATTAGAGTTATCAGAAGTGAATGTACATGTAGTTGGTGTTCAATTTGATACAAAATTAGAGCAGGAAGCTCCAATCGAGCTTTAATAAATTCCGTTTAAAAAGAGTTCCATATTCGTATGGAACTCTTTTTTTATTCGATGCAAAATACAATGTTCGTGTTTTGGTCGATAAAATTATATACAACGTAAAAAAACTTAAAAAAATAATAAAAAACACATACATTAAACTATTATTTTTTTCGATTTTAAGTTAAAATGTAGAAAATACTTTAAAAAGTATGGACTTAGCTTAAATACGTTAATAATAATAAAAAATTAGTTAATATACATCGTTGGAACTTATTAAAAAAAATGGTAAAATAACGTGTTACTATATAAAAATTAGAATTCGTTATTACCTATGCAACGAATTGTGAATTTAGCTTAAAGGAGTTTATTATTTTGATGAAACGTAGAAAAGCAAGAGAACTTGCATTACAAACATTATTTACAATGGATTTAAGTGAGGCGGATGCTTCAGATGCATTACAGCATGTTTTAGAAGAAGCTGAAGAAAAAGAAGACGTATTTTTAGCGTCAATCGTTTCAAACTTTGTAGAACACAAAGATGAGATTGACAATAAATTATCTTCAAATATTGAAAGCTGGACAATCGATCGTTTAGGGAATGTCGATCGTAATATACTTCGAATTGCACTAGTTGAGATTGACTTTTTAGAAGATGTTCCAAAAAGTGTAACAATTAATGAAGCAATCGAAATTGCCAAAATTTACGGAGACGATGACTCAAGTAAATTTATCAATGCGGTATTATCAAAATTCTAAATAGATAAAGTGTTTACATGCATAGGGGGAAATGAAAATGGTAGCAGCATTAATTAATGGTAAAGAAATTTCATTATCAATTCGTGAGGGATTAAAACTTGGGGTTACAGAACTAAAAAACCAAGGAGTAATTCCAGGACTGGCTGTTGTGTTAGTTGGAGATAATTCAGCATCAAGAACTTACGTTAATTCAAAGCATAAAGCTTGTAATGAATTAGGTATGTATTCA
Source organism: Bacillus sp. JJ664 (assembly GCF_036962205.1). Lineage (NCBI taxonomy): Bacteria > Bacillati > Bacillota > Bacilli > Caryophanales > Bacillaceae > Bacillus > Bacillus sp. JJ664. Next base: position 31,812 of record NZ_JBALMS010000002.1, read on the forward strand.
GAAGTAATCGAATTAGCAGAGACTGTTTCAGAAGATGAATTATTATCGGTTGTTAGAAAATTAAATGACGATGATAAAATTCATGGTATTCTAGTTCAATTGCCTTTACCTGCACATATTTCTGAGAAGAAAGTAATTGAAACAATTTCACCATTAAAAGATGTTGATGGATTTCATCCGATCAATATCGGGCGTATGATGACAAATCAAGATTCATTACTACCATGTACTCCTTTTGGTATATTAAAATTAATTGAAAATACAAATATTCCAATTAGTGGAAAACACGTTGTTGTCATTGGACGTAGTAATATAGTTGGAAAACCAGTTGGTCAATTATTCTTAAATGAAAATGCAACTGTTACTTATACACATTCACGTACAACTGAATTAAAACAAATTACGAAACAAGCTGACATACTAATCGTTGCAATTGGGGTTGCAAAATTAATCACAGCTGAATATGTAAAAGAAGGTGCCATTGTAATCGATGTTGGTATGAACAGAGACGAAAATGGAAAATTATGTGGAGATGTAGATTTTGAAAATGTGAAAAGTATCGCAGGTCATATAACGCCAGTTCCAGGTGGAGTTGGGCCAATGACGATTACTATGCTACTTCACAATACTTTAAAGGCAGCATCACAAATTGAAAATAAAAGCAATTTAGGTGTAAAGCTTTAAAGATTGCTCCACAAGAATGAAAGAGGGATCGGCATGACGGAAAAGTTGCCAGTTACAGTTACCGCATTAACTAAATATTTAAAAGCTAAATTTCAAGCGGACCGAAATTTACAAAATATCATGCTTCGTGGGGAAATTTCAAACTTTAAACGTCATTCTTCGAGTGGACATTTTTATTTTACTTTAAAAGATGACGGAGCTAGAATTGCTGCAGTCATGTTCCAATCCTATAATTCAACAATTGCTTTTCAACCAACTGACGGTATGCAGGTTATTGTCCAAGGAGAGATCACTGTATACCCTCAGTCTGGTAGTTATCAAATATATATTCGAGACATGCAACCGGACGGTGTAGGTGGACTTTTTGTTGCATTCGAACAACTAAAGAAAAAATTATTAGAAGAAGGACTCTTTGATCAGAAATTTAAGAAAAAGATTCCTTCTTTTCCTAGTGTAATCGGGGTTGCCACTTCTCCGACTGGAGCGGCAGTAAGAGATATCATTACGACAATCCAAAGAAGATATCCTATTGGAAAAATAATTGTTATTCCTACACTTGTGCAAGGTGATGGAGCTCCTGCGTCTGTTGTAAAATCTATTGAAATTGCCAATAAATTAAACAATATTGATGTTTTAATTGTTGGGCGTGGTGGTGGTTCAATAGAAGAACTTTGGGCGTTTAATAATGAAAAAGTAGCAAGAGCAATCTTCCAATCGAAAGTACCGATTATTTCTGCAGTTGGTCATGAAACAGATACAACAATAGCTGATTATGTAGCCGATTTGCGTGCGCCAACACCAACAGCTGCAGCTGAGTTAGTATCTTTAAGTCAACGAGAAATCCTTGAACAGTTTGCAGTCCGAGAAGCAAGATTAAATAAAGCGATGAATTCAATATTCGATAAAAAGAAATTGCAATTAACTACAATTCAGGATTCATATGTATTTAGATATCCAAATTCTTTATTAAATCCAAAACAAGAACAGTTTGATCGAACACTAGAAAAACTAGAACAGTCGATGAATGAAATTGTAAAAGGAAAATCGATTCAATTTAAAGAATTAACTTCTTCACTTTTAATCCATCATCCGAGCAATAGGGTAAAGCTTGAAAAACAAAAACACGAACAATTACATACGAGCTTACAAAAAGAATTTAATCGACTGATTACACATAAGCAATTTATGATGGAAAAGGTTATACATACATTAGATGCTCTTAGCCCTTTAAAAGTTATGGCAAGAGGATATTCATTAGCATACAAGGAAAATGAAGAACTAGTTAAATCTGTAAAGCAAGTGAAAAACGGAGATCAGTTCGAGTTGCAAATGACAGATGGAAAATTAAGCTGTGAAGTACTTGAGGTAAAGGAGCAGTGATAAAAAATGGAACAAAAAGATTTATCTTTTGAAGATGCAATAAAAGAGATTGAAACAATTGTTCAGAAGCTAGAACAAGGTGACGTACCGCTAGAAAAAGCTATCGAATACTTCCAAGAAGGTATTAATCTTTCTCAAATTTGTAAAGAAAAGCTTACAAAAGTTGAGAAACAAATGACTTCAATTTTAAATGATCAAGGTGAAGAAGCTCCTTTTACTGTTGAGGAGGAATAAGCATGAGTACTTTTAAAGAATTTATGGAATACTCCAGTAAATTAGTAAGTGAATCAATGGTTGAATCGGTTCAGAAATTAAAAGCACCAGAAAGATTAAAAGAATCGATGACATATTCACTTCAAGCTGGTGGTAAACGAATTCGACCTTTGTTATTATTTGCAACGTTAGATGCATTTGGTAAAAATGCGGAAATTGGTATCAAACCTGCATGTGCTCTTGAAATGATACATACGTATTCATTAATTCATGATGATCTACCTTGCATGGATGATGATGATTTTCGTAGAGGAAAACCTACAAATCATAAAGTGTTTGGTGAGGATTTAGCTGTATTAGCAGGTGACGGTCTACTTACTTATGCTTTCCAACTGATTACGGAAATGAATGATCCTAATGTATCAGATCAAGTTAAAATTCGATTGATTAGTGAATTAGCAATCGCAGCAGGTCCTGAAGGGATGGTTGCAGGGCAAGTAGATGATATGGCTGGTGAAAGTAAGCAATTAACTGGAGAGGAATTGCAATATATTCACGAAAGAAAAACTGGGAAAATGCTTATGTATCCTGTTATCGCTGGTGCCATTTTAGCTAATTCAACAGCTGAACAATTATCACATTTAACTCAATTCGCATATAAATTAGGCATAGCATTTCAAATTCAAGACGATATATTAGATGTAATCGGTGATGAAGAAGTTTTAGGAAAGCCGGTAGGTAGTGACGTCGAAAATGATAAGACAACTTATGTGAAATTATATACAGTTGAAGGTGCCAAAAACCGACTTCATACATTCATATTTGAAGCAAAACAACATATTAAAGCTTGCGGAATAAAAGAAGATCTATTACTTTCTATCTGTGATTTTGTAGAAAATCGTAGTTTTTAAACTGCTAATTGTACAAGTTCTTTTGGATATCATTGAATAGATTTAAACATTTATGTATAATGTAACTACTTTAATCGCAATGTTGTTAATATAATATACAGAAATGTAAGCCGTTAACACAAATGTGCTAGCGGTTTTCTTTTTATGAAAGTGTATGAAGTTTCATTATAGATTAACATTTATCTATTTCAATTTAATTGTATAGCGTGGACAAGTAATAAGATTAGCCATACGTTGTGAAGTTGAAAGAAATGAATTCATCATTTACGATTGTTATTTATGAGCTTAAACTAAATGGTATTATGATACATGCTGTTAAGAGTTAGTACTCAAGACTTAGCGTTTAATTGCAAGTATGGTAAAATCATTTTAGAGAAAGTATTAAATAACCATTAATTTTTATTAGAATAGATTTAACATCTAGGAAGGTGAGTGATCCAAGATGGATCTTACGACGATTGAAAATCCAAGTTTTTTAAAAAATAAATCGATTGAGGAATTAGAACTATTAAGTGAAGAAATCCGTAAATTTCTTATACAGCAGTTATCAGAAACAGGTGGGCATATTGCACCAAATTTAGGTGTAGTTGAGTTGACTATTGCCTTACATAAAGTGTTTGATTCGCCACAGGATAAGTTCTTATGGGATGTTGGACATCAATCCTATGTACATAAAATTCTAACAGGTAGAGCGAATGAATTCTCTACTTTAAGACAATTTAAAGGACTTTGTGGATTTCCAAAGCGAATTGAGAGTGAGCATGACGTTTGGGAAACTGGCCATAGTTCTACTTCGTTATCTGCAGCAATGGGTATGGCGATTGCAAGAGATATAAAGAAGACGAAGGAATATATTGTTCCAATTATTGGTGATGGTGCCCTGACTGGTGGTATGGCTTTAGAAGCAATGAACCATATAGGACATGAACAAAAAGATGTGATCGTTATTCTAAACGATAATGAAATGTCTATTGCGCCGAATGTGGGTGCTTTACATAGTATTTTAGGTCGTCTTAGAACGACAGGGAAATATCGTTGGGCAAAAGGTGAACTTGAAGGAGTTATTAAAAAAATTCCTGGTATAGGTGATAAGTTATCAAGTACTTCTAAAAAGTTAAAAGATAGCCTTAAATACTTAGTAACTCAAGGGATGTTCTTCGAGGAAATGGGCTTTACTTACTTTGGACCAGTAGATGGTCATAATTACGAAGACTTATTTGAGACACTTGAGTATGCTAAGAAAACGAAGGGTCCAGTATTAGTTCATGTTTTAACGAAAAAAGGAAAAGGTTATAAGCCAGCAGAGAGTGATGATATTGGAACTTGGCATGGAACGGGTCCTTACAAAGTTGAGTCTGGTAAAATCATCAAACCTGATAAAGCGCCACCTGCATGGAGTAAGCTTGTCAGTGACACAGTATTAAAATTAGCTTTAAAAGATGAAAGAATTGTTGCTATAACGCCAGCAATGCCAGTCGGCTCAAAATTAGAGAATTTCCAGGCGCAGTTACCTGACCGTATATTTGATGTGGGAATTGCCGAACAACATGCTGCAACGGTTGCAGCGGGACTTGCAACTCAAGGCATGAAGCCGTTTCTTGCAATTTATTCAACCTTCCTACAAAGAGCATATGACCAAGTACTACATGATATTTGTAGACAAAATTTAAATGTTTTTATTGGTATAGATCGTGCTGGTCTAGTAGGAGCGGATGGGGAGACTCATCAAGGGGTATTTGATATCGCCTTTTTACGTCATATTCCTAATTTAGTATTAATGATGCCTAAGGATGAAAATGAAGGACAACATATGGTTAATACTGCAATTAAGTATGATGATGGCCCTATTGCACTTCGTTTTCCAAGAGGAAATGGTATTGGTGTACCAATGGATGATCAGTTAAAAGAAATTCCAATTGGTTCTTGGGAAGTGTTAAGAGAAGGATCTGATGCAGTCATTTTAACATTTGGTACCACAATTAAAATGGCATTAGATGCAGCTGAAAAACTAGAGAAGGAAAATATCTCAGTAAAAGTTGTAAATGCAAGATTTATTAAGCCAATGGATACTGCGATGTTAAATGATATATTCAAAAACGGCAAACCGATATTAACAATAGAAGAAGCGATGTTACAAGGTGGCTTCGGAAGTGCTGTTCTAGAATTCGCAAGTGATCATAGCTATCAAAATGTACGTGTTGATCGAATTGGGATTCCTGATTTATATGTTGAACATGGTGATGTAGATAAATTGTTAGATGAAATTCATTTAACGATGGAAGAATCAGTTAAGAAAATTCGTGAAATGGTATGTAATAAATAAGAGGATGTAATAAACATGGCAAAAAAGGAACGTATTGACGTACTTTTAGTAGAACGCGGATTGATTGAAACACGTGAAAAAGCAAAACGTGCAATTATGGCAGGTCTTGTTTATACGAATGAACAAAGACTGGATAAACCGGGCGAGAAGATTGATATTGAGTTACCTCTTCAAATTAAAGGTGACGTAATGCCATATGTTAGTCGAGGTGGTTATAAATTAGAAAAAGCATTAAAAACGTTTAATGTCACTGTAGAAGATAAAATTATGATAGATATTGGATCCTCTACTGGAGGTTTTACTGATTGCGCGCTCCAGAATGGTGCAAAAAAATCATATGCACTTGATGTAGGTTATAACCAGCTTGCTTGGAAGTTAAGACAAGATGAACGTGTAATTGTAATGGAACGAACTAATTTCCGTTATGTGAAGCCGGAAGATCTAATTGCTGGCCTACCGCAATTTGCGTCTATTGACGTTTCGTTTATATCTCTACGCTTAATCTTACCTGTTTTAAAAACATTATTAGTCGCTTCGGGTGATGTAGTTGCACTAATAAAGCCACAATTTGAGGCCGGTAGAGAACAAGTTGGTAAAAAAGGAATTGTAAGAGAGCCTAAAGTACACGAAGACGTAATCGATATGATGATTGATTTTTCGTTACGCCAAGGATATGATGTGAAAGCTCTAACTTTTTCACCTATAACAGGTGGAGATGGAAACATTGAATTTTTAATTCATCTTCATTGGGAAGGTTCAAAGGAACTTGGAGAAAATGAATTAACTTATACAACAAAGGAAATTGTGAAAGAAGCACATTCTGAGTTGAAAAAGGTGAAATAACAAAAAGGAACCGTAATAGGTTCCTTTCAGTTTGTAGACAAAGTATTAAAACTTGAAGATTCAGACTGCCTGAAAAAAGTTTCTTTCTAGTCGTGAAACCTGACGAGTAGACCGTAATGAGCACCGCAAGTTGGCGAATGACAAAGAAAACGAGCGTTTGGGGTCAGTCTGTAAGGAACCATAGAAGGTTCCTTTTTCCTTTTATGAGTAAGAAACAATATTGTTTTCAATACTATAGAAAAATCGTTTTTGTGAAAACGGTTAAAAAACTGTATACAATATACATTAGATTAGTTAAGATAATCTTACATATGTAAGATATTTGTCGTAATTTGCAAAGAGGTGTATTATGAATAAAGGTCAACGTCATATTAAAATACGTGAAATCATCGCAAAAAATGAAGTCGAAACACAAGATGAACTAGTACAAGCATTACGAGATTTGGGCTTCAAAGTAACGCAAGCTACGATTTCTCGTGATATAAAAGAATTACATTTAGTGAAAGTTCCTTTATCTGATGGTCGTTATAAATATAGTTTACCAGCAGATCAGCGTTTTAACCCATTACAAAAGTTAAAAAGACTTTTAATTGATTCGTTTATTAAAATTGATAGTTCAAGTCATTTAATCGTTATGAAAACTTTACCTGGTAACGCAAATGCAGTTGGAGCTTTAATTGATCATCTTGATTGGCCAGATATTATGGGAACAATTTGTGGAGACGACACAATATTAATCATTTGTCGTTCACCTGAAGATGCAGAAATTTTACAAGGTAAATTTATTGACATGTTGCAATAAAGCTTCACATATCACTCTACTGAGGATTAGATAATGTAAGCTAAAAACTGATTTTAGTTACTTGTCTAACGCCTCTAGAGAGATTAATCTTAAAAATTAGACATTAAAAGGTGAAGGTTTTATAAGAGGAGAGAAACTCATTGTTATCAGAACTGATTATTAAAAACTTTGCAATCATTGAGGAAGTTTCTATTTCATTTGAAAAAGGATTAACTGTTTTAAGTGGAGAAACTGGTGCAGGGAAATCAATCATCATTGATGCAATCGGCTTATTACTTGGCGGCAGGGGTTCTGCTGAATTCGTAAGATACGATACTGAAAAAGCCGAAATTGAAGGTTTATTCCATATTGAAGATGAAAACCATCCAATTTATATAAGATGTAAAGAGCATGGCTTTGATATTGAAGATGAGATGTTAATCTTAAAAAGGGATATTACTGCCTCCGGTAAGAGCATTTGCCGAATAAATGGAAAATTAGTCACAACTACAATTTTAAAAGAAATTGGTGGATTACTGGTTGATATACACGGGCAACACGAAAGTCAAGACTTGATGAATCAAGAGCATCATCTTGCAATGCTACAGCAGTACGATGGGAAAGGTTTAATGCCGTTGATTGAAACTTATCAGGAAGTTTTTAATCACTATTCTTCTTTAAAGAAGCAATTAAAGCAACTAACTGAGAATGAACAGCAAATGGCCCATCGATTAGATTTAATTCAATTTCAATTAACTGAAATTCAAAATGCAAATCTAATAGAAAATGAAGATGAGCAGCTAACAGAAGAAAGACTTAAAATAGCCAATTTTGAACGTATATATAAATCATTAGTAGAAGCATATCAAAGCTTATCTCAGGATGGTTCTGGTTTAGATTCTGTTCGATCTAGTATGTATTCATTAGAGTCAGTTGCTTCGATTGATCAAAATATAAAAGAGATGCATGAAGGCATTAGTAGTAGCTATTATTTATTGGAGGATATTTCATATCGTTTAAGAGATTCGATAGAAGAAATGGAATACGATCCTAATCGCTTGAATGAGATAGAAAACCGTTTAAATGAAATATCAATGCTGAAAAAGAAATATGGCGCTACTGTTACTGATATTTTGAAATATGCTGAAGGAATTGAACAAGAACTTGATAAAATCCAGCATAAAGATTTGCATATTGAAAAATTAGAAAAGGATCTACAAAATGCTACTCAAAGTCTAATTGACGTTGGGTTGAAGCTTTCTGAGAAACGTAAAGAACTTGCTAACCAATTAACTTCTGATATACATAAAGAATTAAAAGAGCTCTATATGGAGAAAACGACATTTGAAATTGTATTTTCATTTGAAGAAGGCTCAAGTACAGATCCATACTTTAATAATCAACATGTTAAATTTACAAAACACGGTTTTGATACTGTAGAATTTTATATTTCTACGAATCCAGGTGAACCTTTAAAGCCATTAGCTAAAGTGGCAAGTGGTGGGGAATTATCAAGAATGTTCCTTGCACTAAAGAGTATTTTCACAAAGCATCAAGGAATTACTTCCATCATATTTGATGAAGTAGATACTGGTGTGAGTGGTAGGGTGGCACAAGCGATTGCTGAAAAAATTCACAAGGTTTCTGTTAATTCACAAGTACTATGTATTACCCATCTACCACAAGTAGCTTCTATGGCTGATACTCATTTGTTTATTGCGAAGCTCATTGATGGAAATCGTACAAAAACTTCAGTGACACCTCTTCAAAATGAACAGAAAATCAATGAAATCGCGAGGATGATTGCCGGTGTTGAAATCACAGACGTAACGATTCAACATGCGAAAGAATTGATCGAGCAAGCAACCTCTACGAAGTACCAATCTCAGTCAATTTAATAAGGGAATATTTAATGTTAGAACATTTTTTTCTATACATTAAATATTCTCTTTTTTTGTGGGAAATATTGATAATTTAGTAATTGGATAATGTGAATTGAAACATACTAATACAACATTATACCTTAAGATTTATATCATATTTTTACAATTATAATTTGCTTTTATAAAGCTAACATTAACTATACAGCCACGAATTAGAAACAAAAAATCTGGCACTAGGAGAGTGATTCGATTGTGAAAAATGTAAATGTTCAACGAATAATTAAAATTCTTCTCCTTTTATTCATAGTTGGTATTGGCGCGTTTAATATAAATCAAAAAAATGTATTCTCATCTACAATCAAAAGTAAAAATCAACATGATGAACTAATTGATGTTGCCCTTGGAATAAATGATATTCCAATTAAAAAAGTAGATGTGAAAGTATTAAATAATTTAAGAGTAATACCAGGAGGCCAATCAATAGGAGTAAAGCTTAACTCAGTTGGTGTTTTAGTTGTAGGTCATCACTTAGTGAATACAAGTGAGGGACAAAAATCTCCAGGAGAAATTGCAGGAATTAAAGTTGGAGATATGATCATTAAAATGAATGGCAAACAAATAGAAAAAATGTCTGATGTTTTACCTTTTATTCAAAAAGCAGGTAAAAATGGTAAACCGATTAAAATCGTTGTAAAACGTGAAGGGAAATATTACACAAAGCTTTTAAAGCCAATTCGTGATAATGGTCAAAATAATTATCGAATCGGCTTATATATTAGAGATTCTGCGTCAGGAATTGGGACAATGACATTCATCGAACCAAATTCATTGAAATATGGTGCTTTAGGTCATGTAATCTCTGATAGTGATACAAGAAAAGCAATTGAAGTTGAAGACGGTCATATCGTTTATTCAACTGTAACGTCTATTGAAAAAGGTTCTGACGGAGCTCCAGGTGAAAAAATTGCTCATTTCGCTATGGACCGAGGAACGATTGGAAACATTACTTCAAATAGTCCTTTTGGTATATTTGGTAAGGTGAAAGATAAGATAGAAAATGGTGTAATGTCTGAGCCATTACCAATTGCTTTATCAAATGAAGTGAAAAAAGGACCGGCTAAAATACTTACAGTGATTCATGACAATAAAGTTGAGCAATTTGACATAGAGATTGTAAGTAGTATTCAACAAAAGTTTCCTTCTACTAAGGGAATTATTTTAAAAGTAACAGATAAGCGTTTGTTGAAGGAAACTGGTGGTATTGTTCAGGGCATGAGTGGTTCACCTATTATCCAGAATGGTAAAGTGATTGGAGCGGTTACACATGTCTTTGTAAACGATTCTACTAGTGGATATGGGGTTCATATTGAATGGATGCTTGATGAAGCGAAGGTACCTATTTACGATTATCAAGATAAGAAGGCATCATGAAGAAAAGACACTTAACAATTGTTAAGTGTCTTTTGTGTTCTCTAATAAATATGGCTCTGAGTAAGAAAAATGTTGAATTCCACTTCAGGTGCTCGCTTTCCATGGGCGTGCGCTAAGCCTCCTGGGCCCACACGATGCTGGTCATGCATGCGTTACGACAGGACGTCATTGTTTAAGCATGACTACGTTTGAACGCTCCTTTGGGGTCTCAGCTTCCCTCAGCTCGCATAGGAGTCGGTTCCATTCAACTTCTTGGAAGGTGATATAAAAACAAACTAAATAACTCTGATAAAAGAAAAAAGTTAATATCACTCCAGCCGCATTTGGGCTTTATTGGGGCTTAGTTGCCCTTTAAATGCAATAGGAGTAATCTACCTTAAGATTCATTCAACTTCTATATAAACTAATCTAAAAGCAGTTTAAATGAGAATGTAAAGAAGTATGTCTCAGTTCAATTGAGTTGGGGGGTTCCACATAGTTGTGAGTGACTTAAACGTAGGCAATTTGCAGATGAGTCGAATATATCGTTGTTACGACGTCAAAAGCATTTTAATTTCCAATTTTGAGATTCAAACTTTGCCATAAAAATAAATTT
>NZ_JBALMS010000002.1:42921-43188 GCF_036962205.1 Bacillus sp. JJ664
TTTGTTAAAAATTACAGAATTTTGTAATAGTTTTGTAACCTTTTATTAAAAATTATAAATTTACATACTATTTAATTTTCTATATAATGAATAATATGTAAAATTCGACTTAATACATACTAGTTTTTAACACAATCGTCGAATGCTAGAAGAAATTGAGGAAAACTATCTATATTAATAAAAATATTCAGAATTTATAATAAAAACAGGAAATAAATTTTTATTGTCGAAATAATCGGTAATAAGATATGAAATTCACTATAGAAG
>NZ_JBALMS010000003.1:0-17561 GCF_036962205.1 Bacillus sp. JJ664
TATTATGTAAGCTTCTTTCTTATTTTAAAACATACTGTTGTTCGTGAAGATTTTCGTTATATTTATAGCTAAATTAGCAATAAACTACTTTCGTTTTTGCAATATGGTCATGCAATGTCTTTTTATCTTTTCGGAATATCATAAATGAATCTACTAAATAAATAACCATCATTCCTTCAGGTATGACCGGTAGATTGATCCCACTTACTATAAGAAAGATTGAACGCATTGTCATAGTTTTAATATCTACATCTTCGCCTTCATCGGTAACGACTCTTATTCTTAATATTTTTTTACCAATGGTTTGACCGTTCCAAAAATAAGTGGGAATTACTATGTCCAATACAATGATTGTTATGATCAGAAAAATTGTATACAAAAGCAAAGAAAAACTATCAAACATATAGTTATTCAAAAATTCCTCATTCGTTAATCCAAATAATAATAATCCTATTTTTGACAATGCGATACTTGCCATTCCATCAATCCACGATGCAAAAAACCTTCTTTTTCTACTCGATAATTCAAAATCCATATAAAGTTAACTCCTCCTTGTCAATCAAACTCATAATACCATTGAACAAAAGTAATGATTAATCTATAAATACTAAAAATGCTGAACTTAATTTTGATAAAAACGTATTACCATTAGAGAAAACAGCACTTATAATGTAGAGTAAAATACATCTGACAAGAGCACTTTCAATATTTGATGAATTAATTATAACACTACTTATTCCACCTAACTGCCTGTTACCCAATAAAAAAAGTCGCAAAAGCGACTGATGATTTAGTTTTATTAATATAACTGGTTCTACCCCAAACTATCATTCTAATTGTTCAATTTTAAAAACAGTCACCAACCTAGTCTCAGTTAGTTCAAGCCTTTGAAACTTGTCCACTTAAGAACCTCACATTTAGTGAATAATAGAAGCCCTCAGACTATTGATCCCATTCTCTAAATAAGCTTTTAAACAAGTTAACGTATATACCCAACCTTCTTTTTGTCCAATCATTTTAGCTACAACCTCTGGATCGTCTTCTTTTAAACCTGATTCGATTACTTCAATAATTGTACTTGTGTCAACCTCAGTTAGCGTAATTGTAACTGTAGTCTCTTGACCTTCTTCACCCCATGAAAACACTATTTTTTTATTATCTTTGATTTCAATTACATTTATAGAGCCTTCTGCATTGTACTCATCGTACCTCAATGTAATTGTCATGTCTTGTTCCCATCTATTTGAACTGGATGAAAACCAAAAGTTGCCTATTTTTTCAGGGTCTACGATTGCTTCAAATACCTCATTAGTTGGCTTGTTAATCTTTAATTTAGTGATTATTTGAGTATTCATTTTTAAACCATCCTTTTAGATTTATTTTGTTTGTTCAGATCAAATGTTGTATACCATGAACATAGGTTAACTCAATTTAAATCAGTTTTGTTTTTAGATTCTGCAGCGAGCTTAATCCATTCTAATCGTCTATCCCAATCTGTCGCTAGTTTTGCCATCCACTCCGCTGTTGCTGAAAGTTTTGCCGGTGATACTGAATAACGTACTTCCCTTCCAACGCGATCAGAAGCCACGAGTTCAGCTCCGTTAAGGACCGTTAAGTGCTTGACTACTGCCTGACGGGAAACAGTTACCCTTTTTGCCAATGTCGTAGCTGTCGCCTGTCCCATTGTAGCAATGAGGTTAAGTAACTGACGGCGTGTTGGGTCTGCTAACGCAATTAGTACATCTTCAAAATCATTATTAATTGTGGAATCCATTTTATTTCTCCGCCTGCTTTCGTAACACTTCCAGTTGTTGAGCCCATCCTTTAACATTACCTTCAAAGAAATGTCTTTTTTCCTCTTCTGATGCCTCCAGACTAGCAAAGCCACTTTCAACTACGCGAAGTAAAGTTCCTCCTTCCTTTGTTGTTAATATAAATTCAACAAGTGTAGAATTTCCTTCTCGTGGTTCTTCTCCAGGAAAAGAACTAGCCCATCGACAAGCAAGGTATGTCGGAGCTTCTGTTTGCTCAATTAAAACCGGAAAAGAACCATATTTTGATGTTTCAGCTACAATGCGTGCCCCATCGACTTGTACTTTGTCAGGACCTGGTGCATCTCCAACCCACCATGCTGGTTGATTCACCAACTCCCATACGGTTTCAATTGAAGCCTCAATGAAAATTTCTCTTTCGATTTGATCATTATTCATTTATTTTCCTCCTTTTTTACATGTGCAACCAAATCGTAGCACATAATATTCCCATGTGCAACTTCAAGGTTGCTTTAAATTTCAAAAAAATTTACTCTTGGTTAAATTTAATTTTGAAGACGACTAAATCTACTACCATTATTACCTTTTAACCAACTTAGTTATTCCATAAAGGATTAAAGAAATCTATAAATATAATATTTTTATAACCATGGAATTACGGTCAGTTAAATTAATCATATTGATGTCATTCCTTTATTACACCTAATAGTAACCCCAAAAAAGACGCTCTTCATTTTTACTTTAGAAAAAAGGTTTTCCAACAAACAAAAAAACTGCCGAAGCAGCTGTCTGAAATTGAAACAATTAATAATTTCGTTTTGAATGCTCTTTATGATGGAACCATTCTCTTAACTCTACTGCAAATTTAGCTCCAGCGCTCTAATTTTTTCAAGAATTTTTTTGTGTACATTTTATTTAGAAAGAACTTTTCAATTTTGTTCATGTCTGAATCCTGAAACTTTTTTAAACTATATGCGTAAAAATCATCGAATGAAATATCTGGCTGCACCCATTCACCATTTTGATAACAATAGTGACAGAATTTTTCAGACGGTGCCCCATCCTTTTCAGTTCCAAAGTCATTTGATCCTTTCAGTGGCATACCACAGCTTTGACACAGATTTGTTTTTGCCATTTTTAATTCCTCCAATTTTTTAAAGTTTGATTTTCCATTTAGCTTAAAAGTATAAACATGAATGAAAGCTTCATTTCTCCAGTTCATAACACTCTTACAATGACCTTCATAAAAAGGACACTAAAAGGTGTCGTATTATATGTTTAAGGTACGATACTTTTTGTGTCATGTCAAGCTTTCCCTTGTTAAAATATTTTTAGCCATGTACGCCAATCACTAGAGAAAAGAGAATTAATACTGCATGCAATTCATCTTTGTTCAAAATAAAAAGAGACTGCTGTAGCAGTCGATCGTTACTCTTTATTTGAATTTACTAATGGTTTCCCATCCTTATCTAACAATGGCGTAATACCTCCAGCATAGCCGTCCCAACTAAATAAGTATTGAACTCCTGTCTCTCTATCTTCTAATATTTTATTCCCTGTCATCTTACCTTCTTTATATACTACTTTAAATCTTTTTTCTGATTCCTTTTCGAACATTCTTATATACCTCCTACATTTTCGAATTACTCTTGTCTGTTTTTATCTTCTATTGATTCCTTACGATTCCTTCTAAAACTTAAACAGTCCAAACAAAAAAAAGTCGCAATAGCAACTTTTGAGTGTAATAAACGCATAGCGAAGAATAAAGTTATTACCTTATTTTTTTATGTAGTGAAGCATAGCAAGTTGACCTAATTTTTCTACTTTCGCTAATGTGTAATTTTGAGTAATATCATCCCCTGTATATAGAGAGATTCCTTTTCCTAAAACAATAGGTGCAATGTCAAGTTGGAATTCATCAATTAAATTCTCTTTAAAAAACTCACGCGCTAAATGACCTCCACCAATTAACCATATATCTTTACCAGGTTTTTGTTTTAAATTGTTAACGAAAGATTTGACGTCTTCATTAATAAATAAAGCATATTCATCTGATCCACTTAAAGATTTAGAAAAAACATAGTTTTTATAAGTACTATATGGATAATCTATATCAAAACCACGAATGACGTCATAAGTTCCTTTTCCCATAACAACAGTATCAATTCTTTCAAGCAGTGAATTGTATCCAGAATCTCCTTCTACTTCTGTTGTTTCTAACCATTCTAATGTACCATCGTCATTTGCAATATATCCGTCAATTGAAGTACCAATGTATAAAATAATATTACGTTGTTTACTCATGCAAAACTCCCTTACTTTCTTAAGTATCTATGCATAATTTCATAACTTAGCTTTTACATTTTTCTGCTCTTTTTATTTTGCATTAGATAATTTATCAATCGCTTCTTGTTCTGATGAAACAAAAAATACATGATTCCCTTCATTACATTCATATATGAAATCCTTCAGAGCTTTACTAGTATAAACTGAAAAATCCCCTATAATTGCAAACTTAATATTGTAGTTAACGAACTTTTGAAGAATTGAACCTGCAAGTTTTGTACTGAGATTGAAAAAATCTTCTGATATTGCTTCCTTGTTTAAGGAAATTCGATTACTACCTTTTTCATAACTAATCGTCATCATCATATCCAATGCACTTTGTTCATCTTTAAGCAATATTGAATCACCATAAGCTACCGCAATAACATATCCGTTAGCTTCTATCGTTTTTATATTCATCTCCATTTCTCCATTCTATTAAAATTATTTTTATTACGATTATAAAACAACGCATTTAACAGTGAAGTTAAAGAAAGGAATTATATGTGGTCTACTACTTTTTGCTGCAATTAAAAAGGAGTCACCTTAAGCGATAGTAACAATTTTCAATTGAACTTTACTCATGAGTTACTTCAAAATGCGCAGAATTTAATTAGTCATGACCTCTTAACTTCCTAAGAGATAAATTAAATATTAATTATTCGTATTCAGTCACAATTATGCCATCCATATTGTTACCCGAAATCTCATAATGCATTTGATCGTTTACGTTAATCACTCTGCTTTGAGAAACGGGATAATAGGTAATCTTGTATGATTTCCCATTTATTTTGACGGAAATGTGTTTCTCTTCTTTTAGATAATCAAGATATTCTTCTAAAGCAAAATTCTTTTCCTTCATAATCGCACTATGAAGAAAACCTACATATCGGATATGCCACGGTTCAAATTGAATTCCTGTGACATCCGTTTTATCTTTTGGATAGCGTAGAATGAACCCGTATTTCCAAGCATTCTTCTCTATCCATTTTCCTTCAGCTGCTACAGCCATCTTCTCTTGAGTAGATCCTACATCAAGAGATAAACCTAAGTTGTGTTCGCTATAACCAGCTGGCAAGGCATATGCAGAACCCATCTCTTGATAAAGTTTATTTTGCTTCTCAAAGTCTCGATAGCCACTAGTTACGGAAAAGTTACGAATCCCTTCTTTTTCTGCAGCAGTAATCATCTCTAAAAATTTACGCGCTATTTCCTCTGATAAATAGATATCGTTATCGATCACTCCAAAGTCCCTTGCCAATTCATTTTGAGTAGATACATTTATGACATCTGATTTAATACTTTCTGGGTGAACGGGATACTTACTGTTAACCAAAAGCAAGTTACCTTGATAGATTTGATCTTGAGTAACTTCTTTTTTATGGGTGCTTTCAGAACTTCCATTCTCTATTTCATTGTATTCAGATTGATTATATTTTTGTATGACTACTTTTGGCTCAAACAGCGATCCAATTTTTATGAAAGGTAAAATTAAGAACAATAATAAAAACAATAAAAATCCCCACTTCTTCATTTTACTAGCTTCCTCCTTATTCGTCTTTGCTTAAAAGAATAAGTAAAACTATTAAAAAAAAGAGTGGGGTAAATATTAAATTTTTCTTAAATCGTAAAATCGTCGTTCTTTAGTCTTCATCATTTATTTCACTTTCCAGTGGTAAACGAACTTCAAAAATAGTTTGTATTATGTTACTTTGTGCAGTAATCGATCCATCATGTTGCTCCACAATATTTTTTGCAATAAACAAGCCAAGCCCTGTACCATCTTCTTGTAGAGTTCGTGCTTTGTCCCCGGTATAAAACATATCAAAGAGATGCGGTAGCTCATCTGGAGGGATCGTATTCCCATAATTCACAACCTGAACTACCACTTCATCTCCATCAATAAATCCGTTTAAATCGACATACTGTCCTTCATTTCCATACCGTATTGCATTCGTCATAAGATTTTCAAACACACGGACAATCAAATCGCCATCGCCGTAAATGGATAAGTGAGTCGTACAATTCATTCGAGCAATTAAACGATTCTTTTCGAGTACAGGATACAATTCTTCCTTTAATTGATTCAGTAAATCCGTTAAATTAATTCTCTTTTTTTCAACTGATATCATCCCATAATTCATTCTAGTGAGCTCGAATAATTCATCAATTAACTTTTCTAATCGTTGCGACTTAGTAAAAACAATCGTTAAAAAATGTCTCACTTGATCTTCTGTCAAACTCTTATCCTTTAAGATCAAATCCAAATATCCTAAAACAGAGGTAAGTGGGGTCCGTAAATCATGGGCTAAGTTTACGACTAGTTGATCTTTACTGCTTTCTGAGTAATCTCCTCGTAAAATCGCCTCTTCCAATTTTTCACTTGCCAAATTAATATCTTGAGCAATATCTCTAAATTCATCATTTGAATGGATTTTTACCTTATGTTTAAAATCGCCACGAGCCAGGTTATGAATGCCGTTTGATATCTCTTTAAAATAAGTAGAATAGGGTTTAGTGAGTAAAAAGAAGAACAGGAAAGATAGTAAGATAAATAAGATAAAAAAGATATTAAAGTCTCCGAATCTTCCTACCAAAATACGAAACTGTGCCATGGGATCCTCATAACGAACCATCACATGATAATAGAATTGAAGTCCTTTATAGAATAGATATGTTATGATTCCTGATAAAAACATACTTAAACCAAATAACAATACCATCTTTGAACGAAAACTGTGCATCATTTTAACCATTGAAGCTATACCCTACTCCCCATACTGTCTTAATCCATTTGTCTTTTCGTATATCTTCTTCAAGTTTTTTCCGGAGCGTACGTATATGAACCATGACTGTATTCCCACTTTCAAAATACGCTTCACCCCACACCTGTTGAAAAATATTTTCAACACTAAACACTTTCTTCGGATGACTCGCTAATAAATATAAAATATCAAATTCTTTCGGTGTTAGCTCAATACTTACACCATACTGCGTAACCGTACGTTGGTCAGGGGAAATAACTAATCCACCGTATTCCAAGCAGGTTTTATTCTCTGTTTTGGGTTGGTTTAGCTTCATAAACCGTCTGAGATGAGCATTTACACGAGCAACCAATTCGATCGGAGTGAATGGTTTAGTCATATAATCATCTGCTCCTATTACCAATCCCTGGACTTTATCAAAATCAGATGTTTTAGCACTTAAAAAGATAATAGGCATATTATGCTTTTCGCGAATACGGCGGGTTACTTCATAACCATCCAATTTCGGCATCATAATATCTAAAATCAGCAAATCGATCGATTGAGTCTCGACTACACGAACAGCCTCTTGTCCATCCAACACTTTCATAACATGATACCCTTCTTTTTCTAAATGGATGGCAATCAGATTTGCAATTTCCTCCTCATCATCAGCAATTAATATCGAAATATCTCTCATCTTTCCACTCCTAAGTAAAGTTAGCTATATATCAATTCTTATCTATTTTCTATTATTTCATTTACTATCTTATAATTATGAACTCATTTTAACGCATCGAATATTTACTAATGACATTTATTTTTTCTTTATTTTACCATTTCTTATGTAAATGAACTGACTTACCTTCAATCATATCACATTAGTTTTTCCTCATATAAAAAAGAGGAAATATGCAATTTAATTGTGCATATATCCTCTTATCATTAATGTCTTATTTATTTTACCTTGCTAAGATAGCGATAAATCGTTGCTTCAGATACTTTTAGTTTTTGAGCTAACTCACTTACCCCACCTTTTAAAAGGAATAGACCTGCTTCATTTAATTTTCGAACAACATCAAGCTTTTCATCAATTGATAATCTTTCTGGCGATAAGTGATAGTCACTCAATACTTTCGTAATCATATTTTCTAGAACATCTTCAACGGTTTCATGAAGATTCTCAAAAACATCTGAATTGTGTACTTTCAAAGGCTTTTGACCTTCATTTTGAAAACTAGTCATTATGAAATCATCTAAGTAAGACTTCACGTTCTCTAGTACAGTTACATCAACATTCACACAAAGTACGCCTATGATTTCCCCAGTTTCATTTTTAATAAAATAACTAGAAGATCGGCAAGTACGGTTTCCTTTTACACTTGCTTTATAATTAGTGATAAAATCAACTTCTTTATAAGCACCCTCTTGCATTACTTTTAATACTAAGTCAGTAATTGGACCGCCTACTCTACGACCGCTGATTTCCCCATTTTCGATTGCCACAATAGAGTTTTCTGGGTTTGTTAAATCATGAAGTACAACTTCACAATGCTTCCCCATCACATTGGCAATAAATGTAACCATTGGGATATACATTTTTAATAATTCATTGTGACACTTATTTACTTGTGCCGCATGCTTAACTTCTACCTCACTCATTAACGCATACCTTTAACTTTCTAACTGCTTGATCTAACCGTACCATAGCTTCTTCAATTGTTTTACGTGAGCAAGCATAATTTAATCTCATGAACCCTTTACCATTTAAGCCAAAAACGCGCCCTTCATTACAACCCAATTTAGCATCTTTTACTAAAAATTTATTTAGTTCATCACAAGTTAGGCCAAGACCTCTAAAGTCTAACCAACCTAAATATGTTGCTTCTGTAACTTTCATTTTGATTTCTGGAATATGTTGCTTTAAATAATTGTGAATATATTCAGCATTACCTTTTAAATGAATTAGTAACTCATCCAACCACTCTTCGCCTTCGTTATAAGCTGCAATGACAGCTTCAATTCCAAATATATTTAAGTTTTCTAAGCTTGCGCGTAGAATTGAATGGGTAAATTCCGTAAATAAATCTGGATTCGGAATGACAGCTAATGATGAAAATAACCCTGCGATATTAAATGTTTTGCTTGGTGACATGAACGTAATACACATATTCGCAGCGTCTTCACTTAAAGAGTAAAAAGGAATATGTGTACCTTTTTCATACACTAAATCTGCGTGAATTTCATCAGCGATAATGATTATTTTATGTTTTTTACATACTTCAACTAATGCGTTTAGCTCTTCTCTAGACCACACTCTTCCAACTGGATTTGCTGGACTACATAAAATAAGTAATTTTGTTTTACTCGTAATCTTCTTTTCTAAATCATCTAAATCCATATAGTAGTATCCATCTTGCTCTATTAAAGGATTTTCGATTAAATTTCGACCATTATTTTTCACGACACTAAAGAACGGGTAATAAACAGGTGGCTGAATAATGACTTCATCTCCAACCTTTGTGAATGCATCAATCGCCAAATTTAAAGCCGGAACAACACCAGGGACAGTCGTTAACCATTCACGATTAATCTTTGTACCAAAGCGCTTCGCACCCCAATTGATTGCTGATTCAAAAAATTCTTCTGGAATATGTCCGTATCCATAAATAGGATGCTGTGCCCTTTTAGTAAGAGCCTCTACTATGGCTGGTGCACATGCTAAATCCATATCTGCAATCCAAAGAGGAAGAACTTCTGTGCATCCAAATACCTGATCAATTGAATCCCACTTAGTACTGTTAGTATTCTTTCGGCTGATTTCTTCATTAAAGTTAAATTTCACATTCATTCCCCCATTCACATTTTTCTCTCTGATTCTATTTTATCTGAAAATACAACTCTTGATAAGAATTTTTTATCACAATGATAATTTTTTATCTAATATGGCATTAAAAGTGGATTGTTAGTTATTTTAAATACTTGTATTCTTGTTTTCCAACGAATTACGGTTAGCTTATTTGATTCGCACCTGTAGTGAATTCGACTATCCAATCTTGCCGACAGGAGTTAGTATACCCATGCCAATTAACTTTTTAATTAAACGTTTGTTTGATTTAATATTCCTTTAAAAATTCTCTTTAATCACAACAATTTTATTGAGAAGTCCAAAATAAAAAACAGGAAAGACTTTTTGTCCTTCCTGCTCTTCTTACTCATTAATAATGACAGTTTGAAATTCAAATAATTGATAAACATGATGGGTTATCGAGTATTCAAAAACCTTACCATCTGCTAGAAATACGATTTGCTCTACTTCCATTACAGGGTCATGCTGATGAATATGTAAGTGTTGGATGTCTAGCGCATTCCCTTTAACCGCTCTTATGATTTTTTGAGCGCTTTTTATTTTTAGACCTAATTCTTCTTGGATGAATTGGTAAATAGATTTATTTACATGTTTCTCCGATAAACCTTGAATCACTGATATTGGCATGTATATTTCTTCAAGCGCAAATGGTTTTCCGTCAATATAACGTACTCTATTAATTTCGTATATAAAGCTGTTCGTTTCACAATTCAATAAAGAAGCTAATTTTTCTGACGCCGGAATTACCTGAAATCGTAAAACTTTAGAGTTTACTCGTTTAGCTCCTACTTTTTGAGTTAGGCCAAAATGCTTTTTATCATTTCGATTTAACTGATGCACATTAAATAAAGGGGCTTCTTTTACAATCGTACCGTATCCTCGCCTTTTTACGATTAACCCTTCACTTACTAAAAGGTCCATTGCCTTTTTCACTGTCATTTTACTACAATCATACTGCTCGGCTAATGTAAACTCGTCTGGAAGCATTTCACCTACTCCAAACACTTGATTAGAAATTTTTTGCCGAATATCCTTAGCAATTTCGTTATATTTGCTCACTTACAATGTCCACTCCTGTTTGCTGCATATAATGATACAGTGCACCAATTAAATTTGAGTCATTTTCGTATGCACATTGTTCAACTGTGATATCTAAGGTTGCATGCTTACCTCTCATTGTTGCAAGTACTGCATTGAGCTGTTCAATTAATTCCTTACGGGCACTAATTGCTCCACCAATTAAGATTTTCTCTGGATCAATTACATATGCTACATTAAAAATACCTACAGCTAAGTATTTAATAAAGTTTTCAACCTCTATTTTAACTTCTTCATCACCACGATCAAATAGTTCAAATACCTTTTTACCGTTTAGTGTTTTCCAGTCTAACCCTTTACGTTTAGCAACTGCACGAACTAAACTCGTCGTTGAAGCTACATCACTCCAGTTTCTTCCTAATGTTTCTGACATATAATCCTTAACAAGCATACAACCAAATTCACCTGCATGGAGATTTTTCCCTCTACGCACTTTTTTATTAAGGACTACTACTCCACCAATACCCGTACCAATTACAATACAAATAAAGTCGTTTACGTCTTTCGCTGAACCAATCCAAGCTTCAGCTAATCCTGCACAATTTGCATCATTTTCTAGTTCAGCACGTAATCCTGTACTTTCAAACAATAAATCTTTTATATTTGGACCATGAATATATGGAATGGCACTTGCACCAGCGATGATTCCAGTTTCTACATCTACTGCACCTGGCATACTCAATGCGATTCCTTCAATCTTTACTTTACGGCCATATTCTTTTACTATTTTCGTCACTTCATTGATAAAAGTTTCTATTCCTTCTCTTGGTGTTGGGACAGAACTTTTTTCAACAAAGCTACCATCCTCTTTCATTAATGCATATTTTATTGCTGAACCGCCCAAATCAATGACTGCATAATGTTTCATTGTTTTGCTCTCCCTTTATGTAAGCTTATTAATCTTCAAAACTAGTTCATTACTTTCAGCAACTTGTTTAAACCAAAGTCCACTTTTCTTAATCGTACGTTCAAAATGATTATTTAAATCTACTCGATAGAATCCATATCGATTTTTGTATGCATTTAACCATGACCAATTATCCATAAATGTCCATAGGTGATAACCGAAGCAATTTGAACCCTCGCTGATCCCCTTATGTAACCATTTTAAATGTTCACTAATAAACTCAATACGATAATCATCTTGGACAATTCCGTTTTCATCTAAGAAACGCTCTTCATCTTGAACGCCCATTCCATTCTCAGAAACATACCAAGGGATATTGCCGTAATTGTCTCTTAAATTGATTGCGATATCATACAAAGCTTTTTCATAGATTTCCCAACCACGGTAAATATTCATTTTCTTTCCTGGCATATCATAATTATCAAAAAATGACTCTGGCATAATAGGCTTTGATGAATCAACAGCATCTTCTTTTGCTTTAATTCGACGTGGACTATAATAATTAACGCCAAGAAAATCGACTGTATTTTCTTTAATTAGTTTACGATCTTCAGAATTGGTGACAGGCAGTAAGTTATTTTCTTTTATAAATGAAATTAATTCTTCAGGATAAGTGCCTTTTATTGAGGGATCTAAGAAGCTTCTGTTAAAGAGTAAATCTGCAATATTTGCTGCTTTCACATCATCTTGGTTTTGATCATCTCTTGGATAAGATGGTGTCAAATTAATCACAATTCCAATTTGTCCATTTTCTACTTTAACACTACGAAACTCTCTAATGGCCATAGCACTTGAAATCATTGTATTGTAAGCAACTTGGACAGCACGCTTCATATCCACTACACAAGGATAGTGGAACTGATACAAGTAACCACCCTCAACAGGAACGATTGGTTCATTATGAGTAGCCCATTTCTTCACTCTATCTCCAAACAATTCAAAACAAATACGGGCAAAACGACTATACGCTTCAACAACTTCGCGACTTTCCCAACCACCTATTTCTTGCATAGCAAAAGGCATGTCAAAATGATATAAGCCAATAATAGGTTCGATATTCTGCTTAATTAACTCATCTATTAAAGATTGATAGAAAGCGACTGCCTCTTCATTCACTGCACCGTTACCATCAGGAATTAAACGTGACCATGAAATCGAAGTACGATAAGAATTAAACCCAATATCCTTCATTCTTTGGATGTCTTCTTTATATGTAACATAAAAGTTAGACGCTTCAGTTGGACCAACTTGATTATAGAAACGATTTGAATCTATTTCATACCAATGGTCCCAAATATTCTTACCCTTTCCGCCTTCAAAAGCAGCTCCCTCAATTTGTGTTGCGGAAGTAGCTGCTCCCCAAAAAAATCCATTTTCAAATGAATATTTCATCATGATCACTCCTAAATTAGTAATCTTTCTTTTCTACTATTATATTTGAGTGATAAACTAAAAGTATATACTTTTAAAATTGAAAGTATATTTATTTACTTCTCTACCATTTCCATATCTTTAATGTTCAATGACCATAAATCATAATTTAGAATCGTTTCCGAATCCGTTATATTTAGTCTTTTTGTAAATAAAGGACCACCTACTACAAATGTGTGGTACTCTCCACCTTCGCCCATAACGCATATTTCTTTTTGAATGAGTAGCTCTTTCAGTTCTTTATTTACTGTTTGTCCGACAATGTTAGAATCGAAATGCGACTCTCTTGCTCTACAGATAATAGCTTCATAGTTACTATTTAACCATTCATCTAACAAGATTATTGATTCATTCTTATGGATCCAAACTGGAAATAGTGGCTTTAATTCGCTTTTTATTGCAATTTCTTCATTCCATTTCTTATCTTCATCTACATATAAAGTGCCGAATGCTACAGCCGTTATATCTAATTCTTCCTTCATTTCCCTTAATCCATTTATAATTGATTGTTCATAATCACCAGCTGAATCTATCATAATGAGTGGTATCCCCAGTGCATCTGCCTGCATTTGTAAAAATGGAAGTGGTGTACCGTGAGCATGATTTCGACCATCTTTTTGGGAAACCATTGAAAATAAACAAGCGACTTCTTGATTGCTTTCTATTAATCTATGTAATGCCAAACAGCAATCCTTTCCTCCACTCCATGAGATTGCAATTTTTCCAGTCATTTCACCATACCCCTTTACATTTATTTTATATAATCTTGTATAATGAACATAGAAAACGTTTGAGGTGACAACATGGATGCTTTAATTTATTTTATCATTGCAAGCTTAATTGCTACGACAGGGATTAGCTTCGTTGTACGTAACGCTTTAAAGAATATAGCAGTAAAACCAGAAGAGAGTGCTACTATTCAATCAAAAATGTTTATTGGCGTAGCCGTCGTTGAAGCAATACCGATCCTGTTCATCATACTAGGCTATAACGGGTTAGAATCTTCTTCAATGAACAGTACAATACCTGCAATCATTATTTTAATTGTAGCAGCGATCAATGCTTATCTAATTAGGAGACAAAGTAAAGAACTATTCATTTATCATTCTACAAAAGAAGAAGCAAAGCCTCTTATTTCAGCTCTTGAAAAGATTAGCTATGCTTTAGTAACTGCTATTCCAATCGTCGGAATTGTAGCTTGCTTAATAAAATAAAACCTCCAAATGGAGGTTTTATTTTATTAAACTTTTTACGTACCTCATGCCTTTTAAACCATATTCAAACCATTGCTGATGATCATATGGAATCTCAACCCATTCTTTCATCGGTTTTCCACCCATCGGATCAAAATTTAGTGTTCCTACTAACTTTAATGCTTCTTCAACATCCTCTTTCTTTAACTTCACGACAAGATTTGGTTCATTATAAAACGCAAAAATTTTCCCTTGCACCTTTAAACCTTTATGACCAAAAATACTTCCTTTTGTTGCATCATAATCGTTGATGAATTCAGAACGAAGACTTTCAAAAAGATCAATTGTACCAGACATGATTACATTCCTCCTTAATCAGTTCAAACTATAAAGGTAACAACCATACCATTTCCTTAATATCCCCTGTATAAACGCCATAACTAGAACTTATTAATCACTATAACTTTTCAATATTAGCCAGAAAATAAAGGTGAACTATAATAAGAGTATCACCAATTTATGACATATGTAAGGAGATATCTTGTATGTCCATTAATTTTCATGATGAGCAAAATAAACGGAGCTATACCACTAGATTAGCAGATCAATCTTGGATTGATTTTATAAAGAATCATATTGATGTGAACGGTAAACAGATTGCTGACCTCGGCTGTGGTGGCGGTATTTATTCTAAAGCTTTGGCTATGCTCGGTGCCAAAGTTACTGCTGTAGATTTTTCAGAAGAAATGTTAAAGGGAGCGACTGAAAACTGTAAAGGACTCGCGAACATTACATTTTTACAAGGGGATGCCTACCATACAAATCTTGCTTCAACCAGCTTCGATATTATTTTACAAAGAGCTTTAATTCATCACTTGGATGATTTAGATGCTTGCTTTAAAGAAGCAAATCGATTATTAAAAAAGAATGGTTTGCTCATTATTCAAGACAGAACACCGGAGGATTGCTTACTACCTGGAGACCCTCATCACATTAGAGGTTACTTCTTTGAACAGTTTCCCAAACTGGAAAGCATAGAATCTTCACGAAGATATCCTTCACAAAAAGTAGTCAACGCTTTGGAATCTAATGGCTTTATCATCACGACAGAAGAAAAACTCTGGGAAGCTAGACGAAATTATCAATACTTCGAACAATTAAGTCATGATTTACTACAAAGAACTGGGCGTTCCATACTTCACGAACTTACTAACGATGAGCTTAGTATGTTAATTCAGACCATACAAAATAAATTTAATCCTCGAACAGCTATCATTGAAAAAGACCGTTGGACAATATGGATTGGAATAAAAAAATAAGAAAAAGGTAAGTACAATACACAGTACTTACCTTTTCTGAATGAGTTTTTCTCTTTTATTTTCAGGTTGTTTAATCCAGTTACGAACCCCTTTTCCTGCAAGTGGTTCATCATGATATCTTGGGATGATATGAAAATGACAATGAGGAATCGTTTGATTTGAAACCTTACCAACATTCCATCCTAAAGTATATCCATCCGGTGAGAATTTTTCATTTAAATATTCTTTCGCATTTTGTAAGAGTTCATATGTATCGTTCCATTCTTCTTTTGTTAAATCAAAGGTAGTGATGCGATGTACTTTCGGAACAATTACCCCACAACCTTCTAAAACGTCCTGCTCCAAATTATGTTGTAAAAAATAACATGTTTCATTTTCGAATATGATGTTTTGTTCACGATCCTGAAGTGGATTACAAAACCGACAATTCACATCGTATGGCATCTTTTTCCTCCAGCAATCATTCGTTAATTAGACTTATTCGGTTTCACTATTTCTACTTTTGGTAATTTAATCGTTACTTTTGTTCCTTCATTAATTTTACTTGAAAAAGTGATTGTTCCATTCATGGCTTCTATAATACGAACTGAAACAGTTGTCCCTACGCCAGTACCTTTTTCTTTTGTAGAATAAAATAAAGTTCCGATTCGTGAAAGCTGTTCCTTTGTCATACCTTTACCATTGTCTTGTATCGTTATGACCGCTTTGTAACCATCATCAAACAGTTTCGTATGTACATAACCGCCAGATTCGGTTGCTTCTATTGCATTTTTAATGAGATTAATTAGTGCTTGTTTTAATTGATTTTTATCAGTATGTAAAAAAGGTTCGACTAAAATTTCACCTTTTAATTTTACATTTTGTTTCAAAGCCAATGGCTCTAATAATGTTACTACATCTGAAACACTTTCCTTTAGATTCACTACTTCAACCTTATCAAACTGTGGTTTTGCAAAGTTTAAATAATCATTGATGATACCTTCTGCCCTACCTAACTCGCTCAATACTAATGGTAAATACTCTCCAGATTGCTTATCTTTATTCTGCTGCATTAACTGAAGGAAACCTTTTACGACCGTAAGTGGATTTCTTACTTCATGTGCAATGGATGCTGCCATTTCACTTAATGTGTTCAACTTCTCTGCACGCTGAATCTCTCTTTGTAAAAGCTTTTTTTCTATTAATATCTCATTTAGCTTTGCAGCTAGCGTGATTGCAACTAATTCAATTAATATAAATACTAGAATTAATCCAAATAGTCGATAATCAGTATTAAAACTGACATTGTTTATGATTAAATATGAAAATAAAATGCAAAATTGAACAAGTGCTGGCCAAAATCCTATGGCCGCTGTTAATATAATTCTTTGCTTTGGTTTGAATCTCCAAAACCATCTTGATAATACCATTGCCCCTAATGATGATAAAGTTACACTGACGACTCCAAAGAGAATCGCATCTCCACCTAACATGAGTCTTGCTAATAGAATTGATAAAAACGTTAACATACCCCATCCAAAACCACAGTATAGAAAAGCGATTGCTAATGGTATATAACGCAAGTCCCAAAACAGACCGTATGCGGGATACGGAAACGCCATACAAAGAAATCCTGCCACTGCTTGAAACATACCAAAAAGATAGATTTTATCCTTATAACCATGATTTTCATAAATAATACTGTAAATTAATATTGGACTTAATATGATTAAGACATGTAATAAAAGTTTTTCAACTAACATGATTTTAGTCCTCGCTGATTGAGTTTTTACACTATATGATAACATTCATTATATTACGACATAATTTCTAAATATCCTTTAATATTCGATGTTATTCCTAATATTTCCATATTATGTAATTCTCCATTTAATGTAAACGATAAGTTGAATATTTTTGGGAC
>NZ_JBALMS010000004.1:0-1893 GCF_036962205.1 Bacillus sp. JJ664
TTTTTCATGTAATAATTGTATCGCTTAAAAGCTTCTTCCCAAGATACATCATTTAAATTCTCTGTCCACCACACAACATATGGTTGATGTTTATCTTGATAAGACTCCATCCATTTGTTTCGTTCTTTCAATGCTTGCATATGATGACCCGAATAAGTAAATCGGTATAATGATTGAAGACTATTCCAAACAGTTAGTGTAATAACAGGGTCTCCCTCACCTTTTTTGATTTCTTCAGGAATTGTAACTCCAATTGGTGAGAAGTCCTCTATGAGTTGTCCTGATTTAATAGCCTGACGAAATACATCATTGCCTACTCGATAAAATTCACGAGAGGCTGGGTGGTCATACGTGTGTTTGAGTCTACCAACTGTATAAATTGAAACCATTGCCATAAATAGTCCTCCTTAAAGTTTTATACATGTATATTCGAGAAGGTTGGTCACTCATAACTAATTTCTTGTTGCAATTTAAGTATGCGTTAGTTGATTACAACTCCAGTTACTCCCTTTCCGTGGGTTGTGGAGATGAGAATGGTAGGCACGCTAAAACCACGACGTCCTGTCGTAACGCATGCATGACCCACACCCTATGGGCCTCCTGCGGGGTCTCAGCTTTCCAGCATCTCCCACAGGACTTGAGCACCTTACGTTGTAGTCAACTTCTGTCTTTAAAGAGTAAAAACAAAAAAAAGATCCCTGAAGTAGTGACTAATTGTTCCTTTTCCCCTCTTATTTCAATAAAGTACTTACTAAATTACCAAAGTTTTTTATATCTCTTAAATAATCATAACCATCAGGATTTCCTATCTTATTGTACATTCTTACTGCTACGGCATTATATTCGGGCATTACTAAACAAGTACAACCAGATGCGCCTAAAATTTGGTATGATGCTGGTGGAACATACTCCCCCAATTCACTCTCAATATATCCATTTTCGTTCTTGAACCAAAAGAATCCGTTTTGGTGAGTGTTAATCATTTCTCTTGGAGTTTGAGTTCTTGTTGTTAATTCAAATAATTCTTTTGGTAAAATCTGCTTCCCACTCAAATTACCTTTGTTAAGATGTAAATAGCCCCAATGAGCAAGTTCCCTTGCACTTACAAATAAATTTCTACCAAATCCAGTTGCATCATCTAATCTAATTTTAGGGTTTTCAAATGACTCAAATAT
Source organism: Bacillus sp. JJ664 (assembly GCF_036962205.1). Lineage (NCBI taxonomy): Bacteria > Bacillati > Bacillota > Bacilli > Caryophanales > Bacillaceae > Bacillus > Bacillus sp. JJ664. Next base: position 1,176 of record NZ_JBALMS010000004.1, read on the forward strand.
ATCTGCAACAAGATTGATATGATTCGTGATTTCCCAGCCAGTCTCAGAAAATCCAAATGGTTCAAATACATATTCTCTAATTATTTGATTTACATCCTTACCTGATACCTTTTTAATTATTCTATATAATAAACCAAGGCCAGCATCATTATATTCCCAAATGGTTCCTGGGGATGCAACTTTCACTAATCTATCGTTTTCAAGACTTAGTCCATGAGTATGAGTAACCAAATGACGTATTGTTATCTCTTTACAAATATCCTCATCTATTTCTTCTAAATAGTTTATTACTTCATCATCTACATTAGCTATTTTCTTTTCATTTAAAAGTATAGCAACTGCCAATCCTATGTAACTTTTCCGAGCGGAATATAAATTAAATCGAGAATCTTCAACGATTTCCTGACCTGTAAGAGGACAAAACCCTGAATACCATTCACCTATTACCTTATTTTCTTGTATAACATATACTGCACTACCTGTAGCTTTAATTTTGTTTTTAATATCTTCAACATACTTATATAAAGGATTTAATCTTTCTGTTTTATCTAATATTAAACATTTTTGTACTTTATTAGTTGATTGATCTGTAATCATATTTATCTCTCCCTTTTTGCTCAAATTCATATTCTACTTAAGAGAATCAAACTCCTTTAAAATATGTTAGTTCAAATAAAAAAAGAAAAAGAGCAAATCCCAAGGATTTGCTCTTTTTCTT
>NZ_JBALMS010000005.1:0-88658 GCF_036962205.1 Bacillus sp. JJ664
CTCTGTAAAAAAAGAATGTTAATATCCATTCCAGGAACTAACGAACAAACTATTTACTATTCATACTCTTAATGAATTAAGTATAATCAACAATTAATATTAATAGAAACTTTAAATCAATTGGGATATTTATCAAATTTTTATATCAATATAAAAGTTATCCACAAATCCACAGAAAGTTATCAACATTTCCACAACTCACTTAATAAAAGCAAATATCGAAAAAAAATTTTGGTATATTCATGTGATGATGAGAAAAAATGAGGGAATTGTTTAAGGTTAAAAATTAAGAAGATCCATACTATTATAATTTTACTTGATTTCAATAAAAAAGAGCCCAGTAAGGGCCCTCTTTTTTATAAAAAATTACTTATATTGTGCTACATTCAGACGGTTCATTGCTTTGTGTAAAGCAAGTTCCGCACGTTTGATATCTGTGTCAGGACGTTTTTCTTGTAAACGTTGTTCTGCACGTTTTTTTGCTTCTACTGCACGCTCAACATTAATTTCAGTTGATGCTTCAGCAGATTGAGCCAATATTGTAACGGCTTCAGGTCGAATTTCAATGAATCCGCCACTAACTGCAACAAAATCAGTTCCAGTTGGTGTTTTAATTTTAACAGGTGCTGTTGCTAACGGTGCCACAGTTGAAATGTGTCCAGGTAAAATACCAAGCTCACCGCTAGTTGCTTTCGTGCTAACGAATTCTGTTTCGCCTTCATAAGCCGGTCCATTAGGAGTGACGATACTGACTTTCATTGTCTTCATAGTTAACTCCTCCTGTCTAGCTTTGTGAGCAAATCAAGTTCTTATGATCAAACGATGAAAGAACGAGATTTCAATTAGACAAATATTATACTAGTGTTTTTGCTTTTTCTACTACTTCTTCAATGCGTCCAACTAAACGGAATGCATCTTCAGGAAGCGTATCATATTTACCTTCTAAGATCTCTTTGAATCCACTTACAGTTTCTTTAACTGGTACGTAAGAACCTTTTTGTCCAGTGAATTGCTCCGCAACGTGGAAGTTTTGAGATAAGAAGAATTGAATACGACGAGCACGAGCTACGACTAATTTATCTTCTTCTGATAACTCATCCATACCTAAGATTGCGATGATATCTTGAAGTTCTCTATAACGTTGTAATGTTGATTGAACTTGACGAGCTATTTCATAGTGCTCAGCTCCAACGATTTCTGGGTTTAACGCACGAGATGTAGATGCTAATGGATCTACCGCTGGGTAAATACCCATCTCAGATAAACGACGCTCTAAGTTAGTTGTTGCATCTAAGTGAGCGAACGCTGTAGCTGGTGCTGGATCCGTATAGTCATCGGCTGGTACGTAAATCGCTTGAATCGAAGTTACAGAACCTTTGTTTGTTGAAGTAATACGCTCTTGTAATTGTCCCATTTCAGTAGCAAGAGTTGGTTGGTAACCTACCGCAGAAGGCATACGACCTAATAGGGCAGAAACCTCAGAACCTGCTTGAGTGAAACGGAAGATGTTATCGATAAAGAATAACACGTCTTGTCCTTGCTCATCACGGAAATATTCAGCCATTGTTAAACCAGTTAATGCAACACGTTGACGTGCTCCAGGTGGCTCATTCATTTGTCCGAATACCATCGCTGTTTTCTTGATAACGCCTGAGTCTTTCATTTCGTGGTATAAGTCGTTACCTTCACGAGTACGCTCACCTACACCAGCGAATACTGAAATACCGCCGTGCTCTTGTGCGATGTTGTTGATTAATTCTTGAATTAATACCGTTTTACCTACACCTGCACCACCGAATAGACCGATTTTACCACCTTTGATGTAAGGAGCTAATAAGTCTACTACTTTGATACCAGTTTCAAGGATTTCTACTTTTGTAGTTAATTCTTCAAATTTAGGTGCTTGACGGTGAATTGGGTCACGACGAACGTCTTCCCCTAATTCTTCATCTAAGTCAATGTTGTCACCTAATACATTGAATACGCGTCCTAATGTAGCGTCACCAACTGGAACCGAAATTGGTTTACCTGTGTTAACTGCTTCCATTCCACGTACTAATCCATCAGTTGAAGCCATTGCAACTGTACGAACAGTATCGTCACCTAAGTGAAGAGCAACTTCTAATGTTAATTCAATGTTAACTTCATTTGCGCTGCCCGCTTCTTGACGAACACGTAACGCATGATAAATTTGTGGTAATTGGCCGTTTTCGAACTTAACGTCTACTACTGGTCCTAATACCTGAGTAATAATACCATTGCTCATCGCTTTTCCTCCTAGCATTGTTTCCTTAAAAGCCGAACGATTTATATGTCATTGAAGGCAGAATTAACCTAATGCTGCTGCACCGCCGACAATCTCAGTAATTTCTTGCGTAATTGCAGCTTGACGTGCACGGTTATAGTGAAGAGTAAGCTTGCTAATAACTTCTTTCGCGTTATCAGTCGCACTTTTCATAGCCGTCATACGAGAAGCATGTTCACTTGCTTTACTATCTAATAATGCACCGTAGATTAAGCTTTCTGCGTATTGTGGCAGTAAAACTTCTAGGATTTCATCATCAGAAGGTTCAAATTCGTAATTAGTAGTTGCTTTACCTGTGTCAATATCTGTTAAAGGTAAAAGCTTTTTCTCAGTTACTTCTTGAGAAATCTTACTTACGAAATGGTTATAAGATAAGTAAAGCTCATCAAAAATGCCATCAGAGTACATTTGAACTGTACGATTAGCAAACTTTTGAATGTCATCGAATGAAGGTTGATCAGGAATACCTAAAACCTCTTCAACGATTGGATAACCTAAACGATTAAAGTAATCACGTCCAACACGTCCTAATACAATAACAGCAAACTCATCATTTGAACGATGACGCTCTTTAATTGTATTTGTTACAGCACGTAATACATTACTATTGAATGCACCAGCTAAACCACGGTCTGAAGTGATAACAATATAACCAGTCTTTTTAACAGGACGAGTTACAAGCATCGGATGTCTACTGTTTACACCTTTCGCAATGCTACCAACTACTTCTTGCATTTTTTCCATATAAGGAACAAATTGCTTAGCATTTTGGTCAGCACGGTTTAATTTCGCAGCAGAAACCATCTCCATCGCTTTTGTGATTTGGCTTGTCTTTTTTGTTGAATTAATTTTCGTTTTTATATCGCGTAATGATGCCACAGGTTTTCACCACCTTTTGGTAAACAGTTAAAGGAAGGACGAGCTAAAGCTCGTTCCTTCAATATCAGTTATTTAAATTGCTTTCTTATTTAGAAGCAACAAAGTTCTTTTTAAAGCTATCGATCGCAGCATTAAGGTCAGCTTCGTTTGGTAATTTACCAGAAGTACGAATAGCATCTAAAAGACCTTTAGCATTTGAATCCATCCAAGATAACATTTCTTCTTCAAAACGAGTGATGTCTTCAACCGGTACGCTGTCTAAGTGACCACGTGTTAGAGCATAAAGACTAACTACTTGTTTTTCTACTTTTAAAGGTTTGTGTAAACCTTGTTTTAAGATTTCAACTGTACGAGCACCACGGTTAAGTTTAGCTTGCGTAGCTTTATCTAAGTCAGAACCGAACGCAGCAAATGCTTCAAGCTCACGGAATGACGCTAAGTCAAGACGTAGCGTACCTGCTACTGATTTCATCGCTTTTGTTTGCGCTGAACCACCAACACGTGATACAGAAAGACCCGCGTTAATCGCTGGACGTACGCCAGAGAAGAATAAGTCAGACTGTAAGAATATTTGTCCGTCAGTAATCGAGATTACGTTTGTTGGAATATAAGCTGAGATATCACCAGCTTGTGTTTCGATGAATGGTAATGCAGTTAATGAACCGCCACCTAACTCATCATTTAACTTAGCTGCACGCTCTAATAAGCGAGAGTGTAAGTAGAATACATCCCCTGGGTAAGCTTCACGGCCTGGAGGACGTTTTAATAGTAATGAAAGCTCACGGTAAGCTACCGCTTGTTTAGATAAATCATCGTATACTACTAATACGTGTTTACCATTGTACATGAACTCTTCACCCATTGTTACACCAGCGAAAGGAGCTAAGTATAACATTGGAGCTGGAGATGAAGCAGGTGCAGTTACAACGATTGTGTAATCTAAAGCGCCATGCTTACGTAAAGTTTCAACAAGTCCACGAACTGTTGATTCTTTTTGTCCGATCGCAACATAGATACAGATCATGTCTTGGTCAGCTTGGTTAAGAATTGTATCGATAGCAACTGCTGTTTTACCAGTTTGACGGTCACCGATGATTAACTCACGTTGTCCACGTCCGATTGGTACAAGAGCGTCGATCGCTTTGATACCTGTTTGTAATGGCTCATGTACTGATTTACGTGCCATTACGCCTGGTGCTGCGTTTTCAATTGGACGAGTTTTAGTTGTTTCAATTGGGCCTAATCCATCAACTGGTTGACCTAATGAGTTTACTACACGTCCTACTAATGCTTCACCAACTGGAACTTGCATGATGCGTCCAGTACGACGAACTTCGTCGCCTTCTTTAATACCTGTGTAAGGTCCTAAGATGATAATACCTACGTTGTTTTCTTCTAAGTTTTGTGCTAGTCCCATAACGCCGTTAGAGAACTCAACTAGCTCTCCAGACATACATTGGTCAAGACCATGAGCACGAGCGATACCGTCACCAACTTGGATAACTGTACCAACATCACTAACTTCTATTTCAGTTTGGTAATTTTCGATTTGCTTTTTAATCAGCGCACTGATTTCTTCAGCTTTGATGCTCATGCATTTCACCCCTATCTACAAACTATTTTGCGATTAATTCACGTTCAATACGTACAAGCTTATTTTTTAAGCTGCCGTCAAAAATACGATTTCCAACACGAACTTTGTAACCACCAATTAATGATGAATCAATTTCGTTTTTGATTCGTATAGAATTTTTACCTAATTTCGAAGCGAATAGAGCTCCGATTTTTTCTAGTTCTTCAGAAGACATTGCCGTCACAGAGTAAACTGTTGCATCTGCAATATTACGAGTTTCATTCGCAATATTCACATACTCAGTTACTAAGTTTGGAATGATGCTTAAACGTTGGCGATCAACTAGTAAGCAAACTAGGTTAAGTACAGTTTCAGAGATTGAAGCAAATGTCTCGTTTAATACAGACTTTTTGCTTTCTTTTGTGATTCCAGGATGTTGTAGAAACTTGTGTAACTCATTGTTTTCTACATATTCCTTTTTTACAACTTGTAGGTCATGTTCAACAGTTTCTACTAAATTTTGTTCTGTTGCTAATTCAAAAAGAGCGTTTGCATAGCGTTTTGCAACTAATTCGTTACTCATTTCGCTTCGCCTACTTCTTTAAGATATTGATCAAAAATAGCAGATGCGTCTTCAGACTTCACTTCTTTTTCAAGTACTTTAGAAGCAATTAATACAGATAATGAAGCCACTTGTTGTTGAACTGATTGTACTGCAAGCTCTTTTTCACGAATAATTTCACGCTTAGCGCTTTCTTTCATGTTTTCAGCTTCAGTTTTTGCTGCCGCAACGATTTCTTCACGTTGAACATCAGCTTGTTTTCTAGCTTTCTCAAGAAGCTCACGAGCTTCTGTACGAGCTGCAACTAACTCTTGCTTTTGCTCTTCAACTAGTTTCATTGCTTCAGCATTACTTTTTTCAGCTGAATCTAGTTGATTAGCGATGTGATTTTCACGTTGTTTCATAATTCCCATTACTGGTCCTAAGGCATATTTACCTAGAAGTGCAAGTAGGATTACGAAGATTAATAATTGATACACGACATCGCCCCAAGCAATACCGCTATGCCCTGCTTCAGCTAATACGAATAGTGATCCGTTTAACACAAGCCTTCACTCCCTTCAAGGGTTTCATTTAATGATTTTTTCTTTATAACATAGTCCGTGTCACTAACTGACTGAACTTAACTTTCAAAAGGAATCTTTATAACGAGTGTCATAAAGGAAAGGCGAAGTAAATGTGAACACAAACTTCGCCATTTTTAAACTAATTGTATAATCTTACGCTTTACCGAAAGCCATGAAAGCGATAACTACTGCGATGATTGGAAGTGCCTCAACTAATGCAACCCCGATGAACATTAAAGTTTGAAGAGTTGAACGTAATTCTGGTTGACGAGCAACACCTTCTACTGTACGTGAAACAATTAAACCATTACCAATACCTGCACCTAGTGCACCTAAACCTATTGCGATTGCCGCTGCGATTAAAGCCATTTTAAATTTCCTCCTTCTTATACCTAAGAAATATATTTTTATTTGAATTTTAACGAACTAACTATGTTATTGAGCAATTAATGCTCGTCCGCCACTTTATGTGACAGGTAAACCATTGTTAACATTACGAAGATAAACGCTTGGATTGAACCAACGAAAACAGAGAAACCTTGCCATACTAGCATTGGTACTGCTGCAGCGATTGTCCAAAGAATACCCTCTCCTGCACTTGTTGCATAAGCATGTGTTCCCATTGTTGCAAGTAATCCTAATAAGATCTCACCTGCAAAAATGTTCCCGTAAAGACGAAGACCTAACGTTAATGTGTTTGCTAACTCTTCAATAATCTTTAGTGGAAATAAGAATCCCATCGGCTGGAAAAATCCTTTTCCATAAGCCTTAAAGCCTCTCATTTTAATACCATAATAATGTGATAACCCAACAATAAAGATTGCTAATGATAACGTGATAACTGGGTCAGATGTAGGTGATTTCCAAACTGATTTTCCATCGACTGAAATATCGAATGGAAGACCTAACATATTTGAAACAAATATGTACATAAGTAATGTCACACCTAGTGTAAGGAAGCGACCACCAGTTTCCCAATCCATTGTACTGTTGATAATGTTTTTAACGAAATCTATAACCCATTCAAAAAAGTTTTGCTTTCCCGACGGGCGAAGTTGCAGACTTCTTGAACATGCAATTGCGATGATAAAAACAATTACTGCAGCAATGGTAGTCATCAGAACATTTGTTAAAGTAAAATCTAAACCAAGAAAATTAAAACCATAAGTGCCGTGTTCCAATTTATTCACCTCTCTTCCTTGCAAAAGACGTATGTTGTAATGCAAAATTTATCATAATGACAAGATGTCCTGTCATTAGTCCCACCGTTAATGCCGGTATATTGACAAAATCGTCATACCGAAGGGCGATGACCATTGCTAGAGCCACCGCTGAAAGACAAATTACAGTACCAAGTGAACGAACTTTTTGTTGCTTTAAAACTCGATCAAAAAAGGTATTTATCTTTCTGTGTAGAATCCATATACAGTAAAAGCTAGTTACGATACCGAGAATATAACCTGTAAAGATTGTTTTATAGTCGGTAAATGCCCATCCTAAAACTGCAAGGGCAGTAATGTATAACATATCTCGTGCGAAACGTCTAAAATGTTCTTTTTGCATGTAACTAGTCCCCTGGAGTAAATTGCTTAATTAGCTTAAGTGTGCCGTAGATACCAGTGAATAATCCCAACAATAATCCGATTATCATAAATACTGGAACAGGCCAATCAAAATATGTGTCAATCCATCTTCCGAGAAAGATTCCTATTAGAATAGATCCAACAAGTTGAGCTAGAATGGAAGACATGAGTGCCATTGCTTTAAGAGGATGTTGATTGTTGTTTTTCATAGCCAATCCCTCCACACGTCAATTTTCATTCTTTCCCAAAAAATTGCCAAAATTCTTATCATGGTTTATGATACAACAAATATTTATTAAAATCTCCACATTAAAGCTAAGTTCACAAAATGTTCACATATTCAAAATATTTAAATAGAAAGGGTTTACATTCAATAAAAACCCTTTTAAACATTCATGTTAAGCATACAATATGTTACAAAAATGTGTCAATTACTTAAATTAAAAAACTATTAAAAATCGCTTACCAATTTTTAGTCTTCTACATATATTCTAGAAACATTTACATAAGATTCAGTTGCACTCTCATATTGTTTACGTTTATAGAAGATGACAAACTTGAAAATACCACTTTTTGGGAAGTTTTTTAATACCAACTCCTTCTTTATAATTCCACGCTCACTGTTCTTTTGTTGATCAATTACATCTATCAAACGAAATGTCTCTGCTTCAAACACTGCAATTTTGAATTCCTCAACTTTACTCGGTAAATATAATTCATATTTATAACTACCTTTACCTTTACCTTTTACCCTACCAAAGTGAAATCCCATTACAGTTGGAAAATTCGGTTCTCCTTGCAGCAATAAGTAAGGCATTCGTAATGTTTCATCTGGCGTACTAACGGTAATTGCACCATCATAGAATCCATCTTTTAAAACTTTTGTGTCCACCGTCGCATGGAGTTTAATGGATTTAGAAGTATTTGGTGGAATAGTGAAAGTTTTTGGTAATACCCATTTTATTCCGTTAACCTGTTGATTATTTGTCGTCATTACTTGTTTTTCTTTATTTGATTTATTAGAAACCCTAACAGTGAAGTCCTTCTCTATTGACGCACTCTCTTTCTTCGTTACACCTAAAGATAAAGAGGTAGGAAATAGTGTTGTTTCAGTTTCTAAAGCTTTATCAATATCTAATCTGCCCGCACCTTGTTCATATGAATGATAGACCGTTTTATTATTCTTATATAATGGTGTTGCTGTATTTACAAGGACACTTTTTAAATCATCCATACTCCAATTAGGATGTAATTGTTTTAGTAAAGCAGCTGCACCTGCAACATGAGGGCTAGCCATACTCGTACCTTGTAATGATAAATAACCTCCAGGAATTGTACTTTTAATCTGCACACCTGGCGCTACTAGGTCAGGTTTCATTTGCCATGTTCCAGTAACTGGACCTCTTGAACTAAAATCCGCTAGCACATCGACCTTTTTTTCTTGCCCCGTCGTCGCGATCGTTTTACCCTTTTCTATTTCTTTTTGGATCGCTAACCCTACTTTTCTAGAGACGGTAGCAGCAGGTATTTTTATATTTCCTTTTATTTGTCCTACAAAATCACCATCCACATTATTAAAGACAATAACTGCTTTCGCACCCGCCGCTTCTGCATTTTTAACCTTATCGGTAAATGTAAGCTTCCCTCTCTCTAACAATACGAATTTATTTCGTACTCTCTTCATTTCACTCTTATCTCCGTACTTTTTAAAAACGATTTTACCATCTAAATCCCGTGGCCACTTGGAAGATCCGATCATCGGGGTAATAATTTGTTCTTTTTCTTTAATATGAATAGATGGGAAATACAAAGGTGGATAGCTCGCACCAACAGATAGAGCTTTTGCTGCAGTTGCAGGTGATCCAACTGTCCATAATCCAGGGCCAGAGTTTCCTGCTGCAGTAATTGCAAGCACCCCTTTTTCTACTGCCTTGTTTAATGCGATACTTGTAGGCCAATCCGGTCCATTTACTTCGTTGCCAAGTGATAAGTTTATAATGTCGACCTTATCCTTTACCGCACGTTCGATTGCTGCCAATACCGTTTCAGATGTTCCTACTCCACCTGGTCCAAGTGCTCGATATGCATAGATTTGTGCTTTTGGTGCTACACCTTTTCTTTTACCGTTAGCAGCAATTACACCTGCAACATGAGTACCGTGGAATGTACTTCTTTCTTCAAGCCTTGTCTCCATCGGATCTTTATCTTGATCGATTGTATCGTACCCGCCACTATAATTTGATTTTAAATCTGGGTGTCGATAATCAACACCAGTATCAATTATGCCGACTTTAATCCCTTCACCTGTAATGATTCTTCCACGTTGATCTCGATAATTCTCCGCTTCATCTGCACCGATAAAAGGAATGCTTTCCTCCACATGTGCTTTGTAAGTAGTTACAAAATGGAAATCATTTACTAAAGGCATTTTTGCTATTTGTGACAATTCTTCTAGTGAGCCAGATACTGAAAATCCATAATATGTTTCTGTAAACTTTTGTCTCACCTTTATATCAGGGTAATATTTTCCCATATACTTTAGTGCTTGGGTTAGCATCCCATCCTGAATGGAAAATAACGCTACTTTTTTCTGCTGTTCTTTTGCCAGAACAGTATAATTTTTCATTGGAACAAGGAAAAAAACTAGACATATAATTATTTTAAAATAATTCTTTTTCATTCAATGAACTTTCTCCTTTTTAGACATTTATTTTCCTATATCATTTCTCACTACTCCTTCATTCATGTATAAAAAGGAAATTTTCTCTAAAGAGAACAAAAATTTCTAGTTACCATTTTAGTAGTCCAACCCCAGACTTTTTATCTCCATTTATAATAGGAATCTACCAATAAAAAAAGACTAACTTAACGGGTTGATCCGTAAAAGTTAGTCTACAAGTTACTTATATTATTGAAACATTTCATTAATTTTTTAATTCCGCCTGGTTAAAGAGCTGAAATCTTTTCTGTTTAACAACTGATTTTACTTCATTTATCACAAAGTATAAAACTGCCGCGCCTAAAATAACAATCCAAGCTTTCGTTACAACCTCATTTTGCCATACACCTAGTATCATTAAGAATGCAGGAAGTGTGATAGTAATCCAAGATTGAATCATAGCAACAATCCCAGTATATCTTTCAATTTTCTTTCCTAACACTATGCCTGCAAAGAATAAGTACCATAAGTAAGCCCAAAGAACCCATAACAATCCGTTCACAATATCATGAATAAGTATAAAGCTTACTAATGCATATAAAACGGACATAATTGATACCCAAAGTGAAAACCAACCCAAGCCAGTGGCACTAAAACCTTTTAAATTCGTAAAACCATTATATAAGTAAGTTATTCCGAAGAAGAAAATACAAGCAAGATTATATAATTCCCACTTGCCATCCCCCATATTTGTTAATAAATATAAAGGAATGATTACTTGTAATGCACCAACAAATATATTTAGAAGTGATGCACTTTTTGCATCAGCTTTATTTAATAATACAAGACTATTCAAAAATAGAGTCGCACCAGATAAAAGTAATCCTACGGTTGCCATATCGATTCATTTAATAAGAAAGTAATAATCTTATTAAACTCAACCCTCCTAGTAATATGATATACAGAAAAAAGTACAAGCGCTTGATATAAAATCAAACGCTTGGATAAATTTAATTTAAAACGATACCTACGATGATCGCTGTTAATACACTTACTAATGTTGCACCGAATAATAATTTAAGACCGAAACGAGCTACAACATTACCTTGTTTTTCATGTAAACCTTTAACTGCACCTGCGATAATACCGATTGAAGAGAAGTTAGCAAATGATACTAAGAATACAGATACGATTCCTAATGTACGTGGGCTAAATTCTTTTGCTTGTTTACCAAGATCCATCATAGCTACGAACTCATTAGAAACTAATTTAGTAGCCATAATACTACCTGCAGAAACAGCTTCTTTAAATGGTACACCCATAATGAACGCAAAAGGAGCAAATACATAACCAAGAATACCTTGGAATGAGATACCAAAAATCATATCAAAGATATTATTAACCGCACCAATGATTGCAACGAAACCGATTAACATTGCCGCTACGATAATTGCTACTTTAAATCCATCTAAAATATATTCGCCAAGCATTTCAAAAAATGTTTGTTTTTCTTCTTCTTGAACTTCTAAAATATCCTCTTCAGCTGTTACTGTGTAAGGATTAATAATTGATGAAATAATAAAACCACCAAATAAATTTAAAACAATAGCAGTTACTACATATTTTGGGTCGATCATTGTCATGTAAGCACCAACGATTGACATAGATACAGTTGACATTGCCGAAGCACATAATGTGTAAAGACGATTTTTAGGTAAATGTCCTAATTGTTTCTTAACTGAAATGAAAACCTCTGATTGTCCTAAAATTGCTGAAGCAACAGCATTATAAGACTCTAATTTACCCATTCCATTAATTTTACTTAAAACTAAACCAATGTATTTAATGATGAAGGGCAGAACTTTTGTAAATTGTAAAATACCAATTAACGCAGAAATAAAAACGATTGGTAATAAAACATTTGTAAAGAAAGGAAACGCTCCATCATTTGCTAGTCCGCCAAATACGAAATTAACACCTTCAGCAGCATATTCTAATAATTTACCAAACCCATTTGAAATACCTTTAATTAAGAATAAACCAACATCTGTATTTAATAATAAGAAAGCTAAAACGATTTGAATAACTACCATGATTACAACTGGACGATATTTGATGTTTTTACGATCGCTACTAGCAACAAAAGCTAGTCCAAATACAACTAATAGCCCAATAAGTGCGATAATGTATTTCATGTTACTCTCCCCCGAGATTTTAATTTTTATATAAGCGCTTTCAAAACGTACACAGTTTTAAACTTGTAAGATGTCAGACAAGTATAACGCTTGTTAGATGTCAGACAACTATTAATCTACTATATATTAAACTTCTAAATCTTTCGAGCTAAATAAACCTGGTAATAATTGGTTAATTGTCGTTTCAGCGACATCACCTTTTAAGTTTGTTAAAAATACTTTCGTGTTTTCATCACTAAATTCAGCAATAACTTGTCTGCATGCGCCACATGGAGAAACTGGTCCCTCTGTATCACCGACAATTGCTATCGCTTCAATTTTACCTGATCCTTTACCATTAGCTACTGCACTAAAAATGGCTGTTCTCTCAGCACAATTTGTAAGACCGTATGAAGCGTTTTCAACGTTACAACCAGTAAACACAGTTTGATCGTTCATCAAAATTGCTGCGCCTACTTTAAATTTAGAGTAAGGAGCATATGCATTTTCTCTTGCTTTTATAGCTTCATTTATTAAAGATTGTGTATTCATCTCTTTATCACCTCTAATGAAAAGTTTGGCAATTCATTTAAAAGTGTGTGAGTTTTGTCTTCGCTTTTACATATTAACAATGAATTTCAGAAAGAGCAATAACCCACACACTTTTTTGTAAATTAAATATTTTTAGAAATTAATATTAATAAGCTGTGTTTGATTCTTCACCTTGAACAATCTTAACACCTGAGCTAGTTCCAATACGAGTTGCACCAACAGATACTACATTTTCAAGATCTTTTAAGTTACGAACTCCACCAGAAGCTTTTACTCCTACGTTTGCACCAACAGTTTTACGCATTAATGCTACGTCTTCAACTGTTGCTCCACCAGTTGAGAAACCAGTAGATGTCTTCACGAAGTCAGCACCAGCTTTAACTGATAATTCACAAGCTCTAACTTTTTCTTCATCTGTTAATAAACAAGTTTCAATAATAACTTTCACTAAAGCTTTACCATTAGCAGCTTCAACAACTGCACGAATGTCTCTTTCTACTAATTCGTTATTGCTATCTTTTAATGCTGCAATGTTAATTACCATATCAACTTCATCTGCACCATTTTCAATTGCATTCTTTGTTTCAAATGCTTTTACTTCAGGAGTGTTTGCACCTAAAGGGAAACCAATAACAGTACAAACTTTTACAGTTGATTCTTTTAATAATTCACTAGCATATGAAACCCATGTAGGATTAACACATACTGAAGCAAAGCTAAATTCATTAGCTTCCTCAGCTAATTTTAAAATTTCTTCTTTTCTTGCATCTGCACGTAATAACGTATGGTCAACTAAATTTGCGTAACTCATTTGGGTCACTCCTTAATTAATTTATAATTTAATGGGAATAAACATTTCATTCCCTACTTTTAAAAACAACTTTTTATAACTTATTGAACATGCTTTTACTATATCACCTTAGTGAAATTTTGTAAAATACAATTTGAACTTATGTTCATGGTTAGTTTTTCCTATAAAAAAACCTATATTTGATTAGTCTTTCAACTAAAAAAATATAAGTTTTTATTCATTATTTATTTCTATTAATCGCTTAGCAGTAAATTGATCTGTAATTAAAATATTAGCGTATTTTCCAACTAATGCGCCGTGAATCGCATCAGTTTTTTTCTCCCCACCCGCCACTAAAATGGACTTTTCCTTATTCCTTAACTCATCTAATTCAATACCAATTGTTCTGCTATTTAGTAAATTTGAATAGATTTGTCCCTTTTTATCAAAAAAGCGTGAGCATATATCCCCTACTGCATAAGTTTGTATATCTTGTTCTTCTACCTCATTAAAGTATCCAACTCTAAATAACAACGCGTCTTTTTTTACAGTTCCGACTGTAAATATCCCAATATTTGATTGTTTACCAAGCTCAATCAGCCTTTCTATATGACGATCTGATTCAACCATTTGTTTTACTTGCGGATTATCAAAAATGACTGGCAAAGGTAAATATCTAGGAATTGTATTAAACGCTTCAGCGAACATGTTTACTGTCTCAGATGCATATGTATTCGTTTTTGAATAACTAATCCCACCATTTAACTGAATAACTTCTACACCTTTTACAGATTTTTTCTCTAATTTTTTAGCAATGTGATACATTGTGGTTCCCCAAGTAACCCCTACAATATCACCATCATTTACATAATCTCCGAGTACATCTGCAGCTTTTTTTGTAATAATCTGTGTGACTTCGCTGTAATCATCAATTGGCGAATAACAAACCTCGACTGATTGTAAATTATATTTTTTCTTTAACTCTTTTGCTAAATCATGATTGTTCTCTAGCGGGTCAATAATTTCGATCCGTACATAACCAAGTTCCTTTGCTTGCTGAAGTAATCTTGAAACAGTTGGTCGAGAGATCCCTAAAGTATTGGCGACCTCTTGTTGACTAAAATCAGAATCATAGTATAATCTTGCTGCATCTATTATTAAACGCTGTTTTTCTAGTGACATCCCACGTTAATCCCCTTTTTTCAATCAAAACAATTTCCGAAACAAATTTTTAATTATTATAACTCTAAATTTGATTTATACCAACATTGTTCATTAAGACTTTTCCTAATTATATAAAATAAAAAAGCTTTCCATAGAGGAAAGCCCATTTGTAAAAACAAACATTTAGTGATTCAGTTGATTAAAAATGCATTTCTTTCGAGGCTCAGACTTACCCTAGTCGGCAATGAGCACTGCAAGCATGTGTGCAACGCAGAATGCTAGCCCTTTGTAGGGCGGCTGCGTTAATTATTATTTCGTACCAAATAAACGATCTCCAGCGTCCCCTAATCCAGGTACGATGTAACCATGATCGTTTAACTTTTCATCAAGTGCAGCTATGTAAATATCTACATCAGGATGTGCTTGTTGTAATATTTCAACACCTTCTGGAGCTGCAATTAAGCACATAAACTTAATGTTTTTAGCACCACGTGTTTTTAATGAGTTAATCGCCTCAACAGCAGATCCACCTGTAGCTAACATTGGATCGATTACAATGAAATCACGCTCTTCTACATCCGTAGGAAGTTTAACATAATATTCAACAGGCTTTAATGTTTCTGGATCACGATATAAGCCAACATGCCCAACTTTTGCTGCAGGAACAAGTTGAAGGAATCCGTCGACCATTCCTAAACCTGCACGTAAAATAGGAACAATTCCTAACTTTTTACCAGCGATTACCTTTGATTTAGCAGTTGCAACTGGTGTTTGAATTTCAACTTCTTGTAAAGGAAGATCTCTAGTAATTTCAAATGCCATTAACCCTGCAACTTCATCTACTAATGCACGAAATTCTTTTGTTCCAGTATCTTTACTACGAATAAGTGTAACTTTATGCTGAATTAACGGATGATCAAAAACGTATACTTTACTCATTAATATCGCTCCTTGCAAAGACTTAGTAATATATTATCTTTAAAAAGAATACCGAAAGAGTTTAAATAATTCAAGTCAGATCTTAAAATCGTTTTCATTTCATTTGCCTTTTTTAAAGAACATTAGTCCTTATTAACATGTTCAAAAGTATATCAGAATAATATAAAACAATGAAAATACCTCTTTAAAGAGTTAAGAATTAAACTACTTCAAAGAGATATTTTTCATTTTTATATAATTGTTGTATTTATAAATCCAAAGGTCTAACGAGTAAGTTAGTAACTTTTTATATCATTTGATTATTTTTCGTGTTTAAATCAGGTAATTTTGTTTTAATATATTTACCAACAAAAGTATCTAGACCAAATTTACCAGCATTTGTACCTGCAATAACAATAAAGATTCCTAATAAAACTAGTTGTGGATTCGTACTTGTCGTTCCACTAAATAAGAATGCGAAGTTCATAACTAGCCCAAAAAACATCGCTGTTTTTGTAAAACATCCAAGAATTAACCCAAGACCCACAGCAAATTCTCCAATTGGTACTAGGAAGTTAAATAAATCTACATTCGGTAACGCAAAACTAGTTAGAAAGTCAGCCCACCATGTTTGTACTGCTGGATGCTCGCCAGTTGCACTACCAATTGCTCCTGTTAGAAATCCTGTCGCATCAAATCCCTCACCAGATAATTTACCCCAACCTGCAGTTATCCAAGAATAGCCCAAGTATAGACGAAGCACCGTTAAAACACCGGCTGCTATATTATTTGTTCTTAAAAAATTGATAAACATATACTTTTCCTCCGTCAATTTTATTTATTATGATTACACTTATATTCTAACTAATTTAACTTTCTTTTTGTGAAGTATTTCACAAATTATATTGAACTTATTGTGTCTATAATCACATAATTTCTACTATTCTAAATTAAAAAAGCAGCCATAATAAATGGCTGCTTTGATTGATTAATATGCAGGATATAATACGTATTTACTTGATAAAGCATCAACGCGTTTGCGTGAAGTTTCAAGTACTTCTTCATTTTCATGATCTTTCAATGTATCTGCAATAATAGAAGCTATTTCATCCATGTCTTCAAGTGTAAATCCACGAGACGTAACTGCAGCTGTACCAATACGAATTCCACTTGTTACAAATGGACTCGCTGGATCAAATGGGATTGTATTTTTGTTACAAGTAATACCCACTTCATCTAATACATGTTCTGCAACTTTTCCAGTTAATTCTAATGAACGAACATCAATTAAGATTAAATGATTGTCAGTACCACCAGATACTAATTGGATTCCTTGTGCTTTTAATGCTTCAGCTAAACGGTTTGCATTATCAATGATCGCTTGAGCATACACTTTAAAGTCTTCCTGTAAAGCTTCACCAAATGCTACTGCTTTAGAAGCAATTACGTGCATTAATGGTCCACCTTGAATACCAGGGAAAATTGATTTATCAATTGCTTTTGCATACTCTTCTTTACATAAAATCATTCCACCACGTGGGCCACGTAATGTTTTATGAGTTGTCGTTGTAACAAAGTCAGCAAAAGGAACTGGGTTTTGATGAAGTCCAGCAGCTACTAAACCAGCGATATGTGCCATATCAACCATTAATAACGCTCCTACTTCATCAGCGATTTCACGGAATTTTTTAAAGTCAATCGCTCTTGGATATGCACTTGCACCAGCTACAATTAGCTTTGGCTTATGCTCGCGAGCTTTTTCTAATACATCTTCATAATTAATGACTTGAGTTTCTGGGTCTACTCCGTACTCAACGAAGTTATATTGAAGTCCACTAAAGTTAACAGGACTTCCATGAGTTAAATGTCCACCATGTGATAAATTCATACCTAATACTGTATCACCATGTTTTAAAATCGTGAAATATACTGCCATATTTGCTTGAGCACCTGAATGAGGTTGTACATTTACGTGCTCTGCGCCAAAAATTTCTTTTGCACGGTCTCTAGCAATATTCTCAGCGATGTCTACGTATTCGCAACCACCATAATAACGTTTACTTGGGTAACCTTCAGCATATTTATTCGTTAATACTGAACCTTGTGCTTCCATAACTGCTTCACTTACAAAGTTTTCTGAAGCAATTAATTCAATTTTAGAACGTTGTCTTCCTAATTCTAATTGAATTGCTTCATACAATGATGGATCTTGCTTTTTTAAGTTTTCCATGGCTACATCCCCCTTTTAATAAAACACGAACATTATAAGTATAAATCAACATTATCATTCGAAAAAACGACCGAATTCCATTTTATCTTACCATGATTTTCAATAGAAATAAATCTTTTATCTTTAATCTATATAACATTTCGTCCTAGATGTTCTTAAATCCTCTTTCACAATCTATTACAAATTAATTTCTTCTTCAAGGGAATAGATTGCTCTTTCTCCCCCTATTAATTTTGGACGAGTTTTCGCTACTGAAATATGAGCATGTCCAACTTCTTTTATACTTGTTCTTAATGGTACTGCAACATGTTTTAAATGCATTCCAATTAATGTATCGCCAATATCAATTCCGGCATCAGCTTTAATAAATTCTACTATTACAGCATTTTCTAAGTTTCTATAAGCATATGAAGCTAAGGCACCACCTGCTGTTCGAACAGGTGTTACGGTTACTTCCTCTAATGACTGTTGTTTCGCCGTCGCTTTTTGAACAACAAGTGCCCTATTTAAATGTTCACAGCATTGAAATGCCAATTGTACACCAGTCTCATCCTGAAATGTTTTAAATGACTCAAATAATACTTTTGCAACCTCCATTGTTCCAGATGTTCCAATTTTTTTCCCACTTACCTCACTAGTACTACAACCAACTACCATAATATGTTCACTAGTTAATGTAACTTGTTCCTTAAGCTCAGTTAATAGTGCGGTCATTTGTTGCTTTACTAAACTCAATTCTTCCATCATATGTTAATCCTCCATTCATTAAGGCCTATTGATTTTTTGAATTAAAAAAACCGATAATCTTCAAAAGCTTTTTCGGATTAACGGCTGATTTGTTTTATTTCATTACATTTGTTTTTCGTATTCTTTAATTTTATTTACTCGATTTTCGTGACGTCCGCCCTCAAATTCAGTTGTTAACCAGATTTTTGCTATATCTCTAGCTAATCCCGGCCCAATAACTCGTTCGCCCATCGCTAGCATGTTAGTATCATTATGCTCTCTAGTTGCTTTCGCACTAAAAGTATCGTGCACTAATGCACATCGAATACCTTCAACTTTATTTGCTGCAATTGACATCCCAATTCCTGTTCCACAAACTAAAATACCGCGGTCAACTTCACCATTCGCAACCATTTTAGCAACTGGAAAAGCATAATCAGGATAATCCACAGATGTACCACATTCACAACCGAAATCCTTATATTCAATACCCATTTCATCCATTAAATTCATAATTTCCTGGCGTATGTTAATTCCACCGTGATCAGATGCTATTGCTACTTTCATATGACAGTTACCCCCGTATTGACTTCATGTTATGTACTACTTCTTACCATTAAATATATTTCACTTCTATATTACACTATTATGTTCAGAATATGGGATACTAATTATGCTTTTAAATAGTTAATCTTCATCAACTTTTATTAACAATTTTCTTTATTAAACCTTCTAGTTCATTAAGTGTATTTTCATATTTCATTAATGAACCTCCATAAGGGTCCGAAATTTCTCTATGATTTCCGTTCGCATACTCATGTAATGTAAATATTTTTTCTTCATAGTTAGGATATTTAGAGACTAAGAACTGTTTATGATTAGCAGTCATTGTCAATACATGCGAAGACCAATTTAATAAATCCTCTGTCACTTGTTTTGAGGAATGATTTATTGATATACCCTTATTGCTTACCGCAGTAATTGCATGCTTTGAAGCTGGTTCCCCAGGCATTGCAAAGACCCCCGCAGATTTTGCTTGATGAGCATCATTCCCATAATGATTTAGAAGTGCTTCTGCCATTGGACTTCTGCAGGTATTCCCTGTACATACAAACAATATGTTTTTCATAAACTTCCTCACTTTCATGTGTATATCTTTTATGTTATTTACACTTTTGAATTTGCATCGTTTGCTTTTCATTTCAATCATCTATTTAATAATAAACCATTATTCCCAATAAGTATCAAATCTTATAGCTTGTTTTATACCATGGCCTATAAATAGATAAAAGGATGGAGCCAATGTTTTTCAGGTAGCACCATCCTTTAATAATTCATTATGTAGAAAAAAATAATAATTTAAGCCCGAATAATAGTAAAACAGAACCACCTAGTAATTCGCCAAACTTCCCTAGTTCCTGCTCTACCCTCCTGCCTAACAGTAAGCCTGCCCACGTTAAAATTGTACTGATAATACCGAATAGTAGAATCGTTAACCACGTTTTCGCACCAAATGTCCCAAGGCTGATCCCAACAGAAAAACTATCAACACTTACACTAAAGGCAAAGAGCAATAAACCAATTCCAGTTGGAGAAAACTTATTCTCTTCCCTACCAAATAATGTGGAATATATCATATGGAATCCAATTCCTAGTAACAATACACCACCAAGCAGTACTGATATTCTTCCAAATTTATCTGATAGTTCGTATCCAATAATCATCCCTAAAAGAGGCATAATGACATGAAATAGTCCTATGACGATACCTATATTTAAGATTTGTCTAATTTTTAGTTGAATGACACCCATACCTAACCCAACAGAGAACGCATCTAAGCCTAGTGCAGATCCCATTATCGTTAATGTAATCATTTCTTCGATTAATGTGCTACTCATGCTTTCCCTCCTAGGACTTGCTATTAAAAGATATGCAAGTCCCAACAAACATATGAGGGGTAATAATAAATTTTATTCATTTTAATTGGAATTACGCTTTTTTACTCCGTAATAATAGAATGTCCACAAGCTTTCCACAAACGATTCATTATTGCAATTCCAATTCCTTCATAAGGGAAAGATTCACAAAAAATAATATCCACATTCTCTTCATTAAATTGACGAATACAATCATAAAGAGAAGCAGCAACAGTCGTTAAGTCTTCTCTTTTTCCACAAGCAAGTACAACATCAGCTTTATATTGGTTAATGCTTTCTTCTGTTGTTAAAATGCCTACTTTTTTTCCTTCTGACTTAGCATTGTGTATAAGTTTGTGCATAAACTCCATACTCCCATTTACAAGGTGCATTTGAGCATCTGGCGCATAATGTTTGTACTTCATTCCTGGAGATTTCGGCGCTTCAGTTTCTTTTACAGTTGCAGGATCAATCTCTACATTTGAAACAACTTTTTTTATCATTTCTGGCGTAATACTGCCAGGTCTTAGAATAGTGAAAACTTCTTGTGAGCAATCAATTACTGTGGATTCTAATCCTACTCCAGTACTTCCACCATCAACAATACCTGCAATCCTGCCATTTAAGTCTTCAAATACATGCTTTGCCGAAGTTGGACTTGGCTTACCAGAAGTATTTGCACTCGGGGCAGCTATTGGTAATCCACTTGCATCAATTAAAGCAAGCGCAACCGGATGATCAGGCATTCTAACCCCTACTGTGGATAAACCTGCAGTTACAAATTTGGAAACTTGTTTTTTACTTTTTAAGATAATCGTTAATGGACCTGGCCAAAATGCCTCCATTAATTTTTTTGCACCTTCTGGAATTTCTTCAACTAACTCATCTAGCTGCTTATTGTTTGCTATATGTACGATTAACGGATTGTCACTTGGTCTTCCTTTTGCTTGAAAAATCAGCTGAACTGCTTCATCTGAAAAAGCATTTGCTCCTAATCCGTAAACTGTTTCCGTTGGGAAAGCAACAACTTGTCCAAGCTGCAATATTTTGGCTGCATCCACAATCTGTGGGTAAACTTTATCTTTATTCACAGATTTATCCACATTCCAACATTTCGTTTCCATGATTAACACCTCGCTTAAAAGTGAATATTAGTGTATATATTACAAATTTAGACAATACAAAATGAATGAAAAGCAAGTTTTATCCACAAATTGTGGATAAAACTTGCTAATTTGTGGACAACTTTGTGTATAGTTCTTTTTGATATACTAATACATTTTCATTCTTAATTGTATTTTGATAATGATCCATTTCTTTAATATGAAGCGATACATCTTCCTCATCCGTCGGTTGAAATCCTAATAAAAGAAATAAATCCTGAACAACATTTTGCTTAGTTAACAAATAAACATGAGAGATCATTTCCTCTCTTAGTTTATCAAGAACACTTTGTAGAAAGACTACCATATGCTGTGAATAAATGGTAGGTGCAACTACTAACGATCTTAATAGTGCTTCATTTTCATACTGCTCATAACCAATGACTGCCTGAGCTGTTCCTACCTCGTCCTCCAATATAAAAAAGGATTCCTGTTGTTCTTGAAGTCCATTTGTAGATAGTCCAGCTTGTCCTAAAAAAGAAAAAATGGTTTCAAAATCTGATGGTAAAGATGATCTTATTTTCATGAAAGAACCTCCCTAATATGCTTGTAATAACTTATGCACATAGGGAGATTACTAGAACTAAAATAATTGTTTGAACATGTGGACAAAAAAGCTTTCAACTTTAATATCATCTTCTTGTTCAACCGTCGGAATCGCAGCTACCTCTACAGCTTCTTCAGTCGATTCTTCTTGAATACTAGATTCAACTTCAGTAGACGGTTCTTTTTCACTAGATTCTTCTTTTAAATATGAAAACCCTTTACCTTCCTCTGGTTCTTCAATCTTTGTTTCCTTTTCAACTTTTTGTTGTGCTTGAAGCGAATCAACAGTTGCATCACCATTCGAAAAATCTAAGAAACATAATGGCGGAAATAATACACACCACCAGTTTGCACCTTGTCCAGCACCTAGTTTAATTAATACAGCTTCATAATCACCTGCTGGGTACATAAAGCTACCGTATAGCTTTGTTGGAAACTTTACTTTTTTAGAATACGTAATCGTAAAAGCTTGCTTAGAACCTTCTTCTTTTAAAACGCGTTGGACTGTTTTCTCTAAATCTGGTATATGGCTTTGAATGACTTTTTGTCCTTCTTCAAAGCTAGTCAAATCCTTAACCCAAGTATTAATCTGAGCATTAACTTCATCTCTTACTTTACGTTTTAATGCCTGATCTCCACTAGAATCACTATTTGCTAGAATTCGTAAACGTACCGCCTTCTTAGGAATCACAACCATTTCATTACCTTTTGCGTTTGTATCTTGAAGTGGCACTAGAACAGACGAACTGATTAATAATATAATAAATAAAGAAATTATTTTATAAGTAGTTTTCATTTTTGATTTTGCTTTATATCTTCTCATTTTATCTCCACCATCCCTCTAGGAAACAGTTTAGACAAAAGGATATATTCTTAAACACTACTATTCTATTTTTTTGTATCTGAACTGATTGCATGCCTAACCGATTTTTTCTTAGGCTTGATTAAATCATTTTTAATATAATCAATAATGAGTTCCGCAACATTTATTCCAGTACATTTCATAATTGCTTTCATATGAGCATTAGAGTTTACTTCACAAACTATCGCTTCATCATTCTCACCAAACAGAAGATCAATGCCAGCAAAGTCTACTCCTAAAATTTTTGCACATCTTAGTGCAAGTTCTTTTTGGGATCCAGTCGGTTCGTATGCAAATGCATCCCCACCTAACTCAGCATTGGCACGAAAATCTGTTTCAGAACTACGGAGCATAGATGCGACTACACGATCTCCAACTACATATAGACGCATATCTCTTCCCTTACTAGATTCAATAAACTCTTGGTATAGATGAGGGACGTATTGTAATTCATCTACTTTTTTTAGAAATTCTTCGCGATTATGAATTAAATACACTTGCATCCCAAAAGAACCATAAGATTCTTTTAGGACAAATGGATAACCTAACTCTTGCTCAACGACATCATAAAAAGAGTAGTCAGTAACTTTACAGCTTGGATAAACTAATGGAGCATTTATCGTTTTAGGCATTGGCACTTCATATTCAGATAAAATTTGGTATGTTAGTGACTTATTATCACAATTTTTAATAGCTAATGCAGAATTATATACCTTAAATCCCATAATCTCTAAATGACGAGCTAAAGCTGTATCTTTGTCCCAGTATATAATAAAATCTGGCTTTTCTTCACTGTATAATCCTTTTAAAATCGGCTTGCCCTTTTCAATAACAGGGACGAGCTCATGATGCTTTACTAATTTTGTATTTAGACCTTTTGTTGCACAAATCTCTTGCAAATTGAAGAATAAATCCATAAATTTTGAGGACGTAACATGTCCATTGTAGACAATCCAGCCATTTAAACTTGTCATATACTCACTCAACTTTCTTAACGAAATCATTAAAATGTAAGTTTAGTAATTCATTTCATCATATATACCATACGATCTTTGCCGTTAATATCAAAGACGACTTCAACTTGTGCGTCATTAAAGGTATTTCTTAATATCGTTGCAACTGGTTCACCTTGACCAATTCCTACTTCAAAAGCTACTAATGCTTTACGATTTAGAACTTTAGGTAAATCTGTTGCAAATCGACGATAAAAATCAAGTCCATCTTCACCGCCAACTAGCGCACGATATGGCTCATGCTCCTTTACAACCTCATCTAATTGCAACCAATCCTGGTGAGGTATATATGGAGGATTCGATACGACAATATCAACTTTTTTGTTTTCATCTATAAAATAATTTAATAAATCATTATGAAGAAAAGTAACATTTGCCCCTAATTGAAGAGCGTTTTGCTTAGCAACCTCAATTGATTCCTCCGCAATATCAACAGTATGAACTGTAAGTTGTGGATTTTCAAGGGCAAGTGAAATAGCGATCGCTCCACTACCTGTTCCTACATCAACAAGCTCTATATGATCCGTTTGGTCCCAAAGTTTATGAATACGTTCAAGAACACCTTCAACTAATTCTTCAGTTTCTGGCCTCGGAATTAACACTTCGTTATTTACAATAAATTTTCTACCGTAAAAATATTCATACCCAATTAAATACTGAATTGGTTCACCTTCAATATGTTTTTGTATCATTTCTTGAAATTGCAACCAATGTCCATCTTTTAAATCTTCTCTCATATGAGTCAGTAATTGAGTTCGGTTGTAATCTAAAATATGCTTTAATGCTATTTCGCCCACATTTTCATCTCGTCCGTGTCTTTGTAAAAAAAGAGAAGCCCATTTTAGGGCTTCGTATATCTTTGTTGTCATTATTGACTTTGTTCCATTCTTTTTGCTTGATCGTCCATAATTAGTGCATTGATAATTTCGTCAATCTTACCTTCGACGATTTGATCAAGCTTTTGAATTGTTAAACCAATTCTGTGGTCAGTAACACGGTTTTGTGGGTAGTTATAAGTACGAATACGTTCAGAACGATCACCCGTTCCAACAGCTTGCTTACGGTTTTGATCGTACTCTGCTTGAATTTCTCGTTGGAATTTATCATAAACTCTCGCACGAAGAACCTTCATCGCTTTTTCTTTATTTTTAATTTGTGATTTTTCATCCTGACAAGATACAACCGTATTTGTAGGAATATGCGTTAAACGAACTGCGGACATCGTCGTATTTACTGATTGTCCTCCAGGTCCACTTGAAGCAAATGTATCTACACGAATATCTTTATCATGGATTTCAATTTCAACTTCTTCAGCTTCTGGTAAAACAGCAACAGTTGCCGTAGAAGTATGAATACGTCCACCCGATTCAGTTTCAGGTACACGTTGAACTCGGTGAGCACCATTTTCAAATTTTAACTTCGAAAACGCGCCCTTACCACTAATCATAAAGATAACCTCTTTAAAGCCACCTAATTCTGTATAGTTACCTTCAATAATTTCTGTTTTCCAACCATTTACCTCTGCAAATCGGCTGTACATACGGTATAGTGTTGCAGCAAATAACGCTGCCTCATCTCCACCCGCTGCACCGCGAATCTCAACGATAACGTTTTTATCATCGTTAGGATCCTTTGGAATTAGTAATATCTTTAATTGCTCTTCAAGCTCTTTTGATTCTGCTTCAAGTTCATTTAATTCTTCTTTTACCATTTCACGCATATCAGCATCAAGCTTATCTTCAAGCATTGCTTTTGCGTCTTTAATCTGTTCTTTTACAGATTTGTACTGACGATACGCATCAACTGTTTCTTGAATATCTGACTGCTCTTTAGAGTATTCACGTAACTTCTTTGAATCGCTTATAATTTCAGGATCACTTAATAACTCATTTAATTTATCGTAGCGATCTTCTACTGCTTGCAATCGATCAAACATAACTTTCACCTCGACATTTTCGTCTTAATATAGTTACTTTATAATATTTGTGGATTTTCACTTAAGGATGAATTCTTTCTGAATCATTATCTATATATTAGATAGCAAGAAAGGTCAAACTTAATCGTTTTGGTTTTGGAATGCTGGTTCTGTTCGATGAGAATTTGTAGGTACTTCGTGACAGTGGCGACATCTTGGCTCATAAGATTCAGATGCTCCTACTAAAATAATAGGGTCCTCAAATAAAGCCGGCTTACCATTAATTAATCTTTGTGTTCTACTTGCCGGTGAGCTACAAACCGCACATACTGCATTTAATTTTGTTACATGCTCAGCAATGGACATAATTTCAGGTACCTTTCCGAATGGTAACCCTCTAAAATCCTGATCAAGACCTGCGCAAATTACTCTTTTACCCATATTGGCTAATTGCTGAACAACGTTAAATATTTCATCATCAAAAAATTGAATTTCATCTATTGCTACAACCTCAACCTCTTCTGTTACATACTTAAGAATTTGAGATGAGTGTGTTAATGCATAAGCAGGTACCTTCATACCTGTGTGAGACACAACTTCAACTTCACTATATCGGTTATCAATCGACGGTTTAAATGTTACACAACTTTGTTTAGCAAACTGTGTACGACGAACACGGCGGATCAACTCCTCTGATTTACCAGAAAACATACTCCCGCAAATCATCTCTATCCAACCATTTTTTCTCATCATAAACATTAAGAGTCTCACCTTTCTAAATCAGTTCTATGTCTAATTACATTATTTTTAAAATTAAAATGCTTTAAGATTTTTCATGTAAGTATTCATTTCTATTTATATAAAAATTCTTTTTATGAATTAAATTATTATGTTAAAGGACTATAAATGCGTAAAAAAAGCAGGCAAAGTAGCAATAACTCGCCTGCTTTTCATCTTTATTACCTTAAGACTTAAGACCGTATTTTTTGTTGAAACGTTCAACACGTCCTGCAGCGTTAGCAAATTTCTGACGACCAGTGTAGAATGGGTGAGAATCAGAAGAAACCTCAACTTTGATAAGAGGGTAAGTGTTACCATCTTCCCATTCGATTGTTTCGCTAGAATATTTTGTAGATCCGCTTAAGAACTTGAAGCCAGTGTTAATATCCATAAACACGACTTTCTTGTAATCAGGATGAATATTTGCTTTCATGTTTTTCATCTCCTTCCGCCCTGAAATCCTTGAAATCAGAGTTATCAAATCATGTGTATACCACATAATTTACATTTAACATACAAATGAAATTATAGCAACTAACCCGGGAGAATGCAACCCACTATTTTTCAAAAAGGATGCCTATATCTACCAACTATTTATTAGTGACTGGTGTTTTTTTACTTTCTTCTGTCATCGTATTGAAGAATTCTTCATTTGTTTTTGTTTGACGAAGCATTCTAAAATATCTTTCAACAAAATCAGGTATATCTGACATAGTCTTCCTCATTAACCATAACTTGTCTAAATGGTCTTTAGGGATTAGTAGATCCTCTTTACGAGTACCAGATCTACGTATATCAATAGCTGGGAATATTCTACGTTCAGCTAACGAACGATCTAAATGAAGCTCCATGTTACCTGTACCTTTAAATTCCTCATAGATCACATCATCCATACGTGAACCTGTGTCTATTAATGCTGTAGCTAGAATTGTTAAGCTACCACCTTCTTCAATATTACGGGCTGCACCGAAAAAGCGTTTTGGACGGTGGAATGCAGCTGGGTCAATACCTCCAGATAATGTACGACCACTTGGTGGAATGACTAAGTTGTACGCACGAGCTAGACGAGTAATACTATCCATTAGGATGATGACATCTTTCTTATGTTCTACTAATCTCATAGCACGTTCAAGAACTAACTCAGCTACTTTAATATGACTATCAGGTGTTTCATCAAAAGTCGAGCTAACAACATCACCTTTAACCGAACGTTCAATATCCGTAACTTCCTCTGGACGTTCGTCAATTAGTAATACAATTAATTCTGCTTCCGGATGATTCGTTGTAATACTATTTGCGATTTCTTTTAAAAGTTCTGTTTTACCTGCTTTTGGTGGAGCAACAATTAAACCACGTTGACCAAATCCTACCGGGGCAATCATATCAATAATACGAGTTGAAAACTTCGCAGGGGTTGTTTCAAGCTTCATTTGTCTATTTGGATATAATGCAGTCAGTCCAGGGAAGTGAACACGCTCTTTTGCGTTTTCAGGATCATCACCATTAACCGCTTCCACTTGTAGTAATCCAAAATATCTTTCGTTTTCTTTTGGTGGACGTACTTTTCCAGAAACTTTATCACCATTACGCATATCAAATCTTCTAATTTGAGATGCAGAAATATAAATGTCTTCTGAACTTGGTGAATAATTGATTGGTCGTAAAAATCCATATCCTTCAGAAGGAATGATTTCTAGTACACCTTCCATGAATAATAATCCATCTTTTTCTGCCTGTGCTTTTAAGATGGCAAATATTAATTCTTTTTTTGTCAATTTGCTGTAATACGAAATTTTCATTACTTTCGCATGTTCATACAAATCTTTTAACTTCATGTTTTCTAATGCAGAGATTGTTAAACTCATACAACACCACTCTTTACTTTTATTCAATCATATAAGGATTATCTTAATTCGGAAGGTTATTTAGAAGGTTTTTTGAAGGAAACTTACATAAAGTAACTTATTCTTTAGTGTAACCTTTTCCCCTAAAAATATTCTAAGTAATTAGAATTAATAGGTTTACTATCTATTGAGATTATAATTCGAAAGGGTTTTTTATGCCAACTATTTTTCTATCTAATAAATTAACAACTCTTTCCTTTGGGAAATACAGGAAAGAGTTGTTATTCTAGTATATTCTTAAAAGCTTTTATCTGATAAAAGAAGTATGTTGATTTCCGCTCCAGGTTGCTCGCTTTTCATGGGGCGTGAGTTGAGCCTCCTTGAAAAAGGGTAGGCATGCATGACCCACATCCCACAGGAGTCGAGCAATCTTTCGCTACATCCAACTTCTACTTTTTTAATGAAAAAGCTCCTTATTTAATAACTAAGTTAGGTTTTTTATTCAAGCTATGACGACCGTCTACAAAGCGTACTGTGCCTGATTTAGCGCGCATTACTAGTGAATGAGTTGTTCCTACATTCCCTTTGTATTGAACACCCTTTAGTAATTCACCGTCTGTAACACCAGTAGCTGCAAAGATCGCGTCATCACCTTTTACTAGGTCTTCCATGTATAATACACGATCTGGGTCTTCTATACCCATTCGTTTACAGCGAGCAATTTCTTCCTCATTTTGTGGTAATAACTTTCCTTGAAGTTCTCCACCTAAGCATTTTAATGCAACGGCTGAGATTACCCCTTCAGGCGCGCCGCCGCTACCAAATAATATATCTACACCTGTGTGATCGAAAGCCGTGTTAATTGCTCCCGCTACATCTCCGTCATTAATTAATTTGATTCGAGCACCAGCTGCGCGAATTTCTTCAATTAATTTTTCGTGACGCGGTCTATTTAAAACTGTTGCTACCACTTCATTAATGTTTTTACCTTTAGCATTTGCTACAGCAGTTAAGTTCTCAAGTACTGTTGCATTGATGTCGATTTTCCCTACTGCTTCAGGACCTACTGCAATCTTTTCCATGTACATATCTGGCGCATGCAATAAATTACCATGATCTGCAATTGCGATAACTGCTAATGCATTCCATCCACCTGAAGCTACGATATTTGTGCCCTCTAAAGGATCCACTGCAACGTCTACTCTTGGTCCATAGCCATTTCCAAGCTTTTCACCAATGTAAAGCATTGGAGCCTCGTCCATTTCTCCTTCACCAATCACAACAGTACCTTTCATTGGAATGGTATCAAATACGTCACGCATTGCTGTTGTTGCAGCATCATCTGCTTCGTCTTTCTTACCAAGACCCATCCATTTTGCTGAAGCAAGTGCAGCAGCCTCTGTAACACGAACTAACTCCATTGATAAACTTCTTTCCACTTCAAACTCCCCCTTTGATGAAATGCGAAGTCGCACTAGCAAACTCTATGTGATAAAACAATCCATGAAAAGAGCATGCTTTTCTTTTTACCTTTTGTTTTGAAACTGTAAGAGCTTTCCGTCATCATTATACAACGAAAACTATGTATTCGTCTGATTAAATTCAAATGAAGCCCAAAGAAAGCAGATCGTTATACATTTTTAAGTTGTTCTACCTCTTGCTGCGTTAACTGAACGCGCCATACATTGGCACCTAGACCTAATAGTTTTTCTACTAAATCTTCATACCCTCGATCTACGTGCTCTAAACCAGTAAGCTCTGTCTTTCCATCAGCAATCAAACCAGCGATAACCAAAGCTGCTCCGGCTCTTAAGTCACTTGCTTTCACTCGACCGCCTTGTAGTGAAGTTGGTCCAGATATAATTGCAGTGCTACCTTCAACCTTGATTGTGGCGCTCATTCGTCTCAGCTCATCGATATGTTTAAATCGAGCACCGTAAATTGTATCTGTTATAACTGCAGTCCCATTTGCTTTTGTTAATAAGACAGAAAAAGGCTGCTGTAAATCCGTAGGAAAACCAGGATATACCAAAGTCTTAATATCAACAGCTTTCATAACTTTGTTTGTCCCAGTCACAATAATCTGGTCATCATTTGTATCAATTTGTATATTCATTTCTCTCATTTTCGCAATAAGAGATTCTAAATGATGTGGAATAACATTATCAACAACAACGCTATCGCCTTCTTGAACTGTTGCAGCTGCTAAAATAGTATATGTTCCTGCTTCAATTCGGTCCGGGATAATTGTATGCGTACATCCTGAAAGTGATTCTACTCCATCTATTCGAATTACATCAGTACCTGCACCTTTGATTTTCGCACCCATGCTTGTTAATAACGTAGCTACATCTACAATTTCAGGCTCTTTGGCTGCATTTTCAATAACTGTTCTACCATTTGCTAGCACCGCTGCTAACATGATATTGATAGTTGCCCCTACACTTACTACATCTAAGTAAATTCGAGCTCCCTTTAATTCTTCTGCTCGTAAATAAATTGCACCTTGTTCGTTCGTTACTTTTGCACCAAGTGCTTCAAAACCTTTTATATGTTGATCGATTGGTCTTGGACCTAGATAACATCCTCCTGGTAAACCAATAACTGCTTGTTTAAATCTACCTAACATTGCCCCCATTAAATAATAAGAAGCACGTAGTTTTTTAACCTTTCCACTAGGAAGTGGCATAGCGACCATATTTGATGGATCAATCATAATCTTTTCATCTGACATCTCTACTTGACCACCAATTTCCTCTAACAGGTCGCATAAAGTTTGTACATCAGAAATAGAAGGAACCCCTTCAAGTGTTACAGGTGAACTAGCTAAAATTGTTGCAGGAATTAATGCTACAGCACTATTTTTCGCACCACTAACTCGAATTGTTCCTTTTAAAGGTATACCGCCTTCTAACACAAGCTTTTCCATAGTATACTCCCTTCTAAATGAGCAGAAGAAAACAGGGAGAGATGTAATAAAAATATCTCTTGTAATTCCCTAATTGTTGTCTACCTATTTTCTCCAATTTTCTATTTATCTAATCTTAGTTTATACGAGACGTACCTTCTAATGTAAAGTCTTTTGTTTGTACATTAATACACTAATGACCAATTACATCTTCCATCCAAACTAGTAAATCATTCAATTTTAAATAATAAATTACTTATCATTTCATATAAAATTTAAGAGACCTAACAATATGTATATCAATACTTTAACTTTTCTTTAACCCGTTTTAAGTTATTCTCTATTTTCATTACGAAAACCTTCTACTACGCGATGAAGTATTCCCATAAAAAATAGCTAAAAAAGAAAACCGTCTAAATAGTTTTAGACGGTTTCATTATTTATAATATAACATAAATCATTCGAAAACTATTTATATTATGCTTTGTTGCTAGTACCAAACTCACGAATTTTACCAGTAACTGTAGCGATAATAGCTTCACGTCCAGGTCCGATTACTTTACGAGGATCATATTGGTTTAGATCTTTAGCTACGAATTCACGAACAGCTTTGTTAAAAGCAATTTGGTTTTCAGTATTTACGTTGATTTTCGCAGTACCACGAGCAATCGCTTTTTGAATTTGTTCAGTAGGAATTCCAGTACCACCATGTAATACTAAAGGTACATTTGTTTCTTTACCAACTTGTTCCATTTCGTCGAAACCTAATTTAGGTTCACCTTTGTATGGCCCGTGAACAGATCCTAAAGCCGGAGCTAAGCAATCAATTCCAGTACGTTCAACTAATTCTTTACACTCAGCAGGATCAGCATAGATGATGTCACCTACAACATGATCTTCTTGCCCACCAACTGTACCTAATTCAGCTTCTACAGAAACACCTTTTGAGTGTGCATATTCAACTACTTTTTTAGTAGTTTCTACGTTTTGCTCAAATGGATCGTGTGAAGCATCGATCATTACTGATGTGAAACCAGCATCGATTGCAGCTTTACATACGTCATAGCTTGAACCGTGGTCAAGATGGATTGCAACTGGAACAGTTACTTTTAAATCAATTAATAGACCTTCTACCATTTTTACAACAGTATTAAATCCGCCCATATACTTTGCTGCACCCTCAGAAACACCAAGGATTACTGGAGATTGTTCTCTTTCAGCAGCAGTAAGAATAGCATAAGTCCATTCTAAGTTATTGATATTATATTGACCAACTGCATACTTACCTTCTTTTGCTTTGTTAAGCATTTCAGTCATAGATACTAAAGGCATGACAAGCCCTCCTTCTAATCTTTTATATAAGTTAAATTTTGTACCCATAATCGTACTAACAAGAATAGATTGCAACAAATTGTTCTTTATTATGTATATTATTAGGTACCTCTATCACTTACTAAGAATACAAAAAATGATACGAAAATACAACAGTTATCCATTAATGTTCGTATTATCTTAACATTTTAGACAATTTTCTATCATATAGATCGTTTTTTTACGCTATTTCCGAAAACGCTTTCAAAACGCGCAGTGTAAATAAAAAACAGATGGTCTTTTGCCATCTGCTAGTGTTATTGAAGAGATTGAGGTTGAGAAGTATGTTCTCTAACCACTTTTTTAATTTCATCAATATCAAATGGTTTCGGAAAATATCGAAGTGCTCCTAATTTTTTAGCTTCTTCAATAATGTCTAACTCACCATAAGCTGTCATTAAAATAACTTTAATCTCTTTGTTAATCTCTTTAATTCGTTTTAATATTTCTACTCCGTCCATGCCTGGTATTTTCATATCAAGAATTACTAAGTCGGGACAATCTTTAATAACAATATCGATTGCTTGAAAACCGTTGGCAGCCTGAAAAACTTCGTAACCTTCTTTTTTGAAAATCTCATGTAGTAGTAAACGAATTCCGTACTGATCATCTACAATTAATAACTTGCTTCCCAAAATTAGTACCACCTCTCTTAACCAGATCTGACTACATGCAAAAAATACAAATTCCCCTAAATTTTTACATTCTCTTTAGAAGTCCTATTTTCCTGCATCTTTTTGTAATTTTTATAAATTATTACTTTCTGAATGATTTAATTCACTATCTACTTTACAGTATAATGGTTAGCACATACTTTTTTAAGAGGGAGTACACAAAATGTTAAAAATTTTTACAACACAACTAAATGGTGTTTTTCAAAAGATATTAAAGCAAGAAGAAGTATTCGAAGATGCTTCTCGCTTTCTAGCACAAGCAATTGTTGGTGAAGGAAAAGTATATGTACACGGTGCAAAAGAATTTTCAGGAATTGTTTCTGAAATCAAATATGGAGAAGATACACCTCAATCCTTTGAGCCTTTATTTGAAGAAGGGCAGATAAGATCATTATCTTCAGTCGATCGTGTCCTCCTATTCGCAAAGCAAGCAGATGATGAAGAAGTGATTCAAATTGCAAATACACTAATCAAAAACGGAATTGGCTTTGTTGTCGTTTCTACAGTGATTGAAAATGATTCATTATCAGATCTAGCTGATATTTTTATTAACTATGAACTAACTCGTAAATTAGTACCTACTGAAGAAGGCGACCGTATTGGTTTACCGACTTTATTAACAGGATTATTTATTTATCATTGTCTACTTTTAACAATCAATGAAATAATGGCAGATTTTGAT
The DNA here is from genome assembly GCF_036962205.1 of Bacillus sp. JJ664. NCBI lineage: Bacteria > Bacillati > Bacillota > Bacilli > Caryophanales > Bacillaceae > Bacillus > Bacillus sp. JJ664. Next base: position 34,356 of record NZ_JBALMS010000005.1, read on the forward strand.
TAATTAAAAAACACCCAACACAAATCAATGTGTTGGGTGTTTCATTAATATGATTATTTTTTATTATTTAAAGAAGCTCCAACGAAGTCTCTAAATAATGGTTGTGGTCTATTTGGACGTGAAATAAATTCCGGGTGGAATTGAGATGCCACAAACCAAGGATGGTTTGGTAACTCAATAATTTCAACTAAACGACCATCAGGACTAGTACCTGAGAATACAAATCCTGCTTGTTCCATTTGTTGACGATATTCATTGTTAAACTCATAACGATGACGATGACGTTCGTATACAACTTCATCACCATAAGCCTCATACGCCTTAGTACCTTCTATAAGTTTACATGGATATAAACCTAAACGTAATGTTCCACCTAAGTCTTCAACATCCTTTTGCTCAGGTAAAAGATCAATGATTGGGAAGTTTGTTGTTGGGTCGATTTCAGCAGAATGTGCACCGTTCATGCCTAGTACATTACGAGCATATTCAATAGATGCAATTTGCATTCCTAAACAAATTCCTAAGAATGGTACATTGTTTTCTCGAGCAAATTGAGCAGTTAGTATTTTACCTTCTACTCCTCGATCACCAAAACCACCTGGTACAAGGATTCCATCAACATCACTTAATAGATCACTAACATTAGTCGTTGTAACTTCTTCAGCGTTAATCCATTTAATTTCAATTTCACTGTCAAAAGAATAACCAGCATGTTTTAATGCTTCAGCAACCGAAATGTAAGCATCTTGTAATTCTACATATTTACCAACAAGTGCAATTTTTGTTGATTTAGTTAGATTTTTCACTTTATCTACTAATGCAATCCATTCTGTCATATCAGGTTCATTTGTTTTGATTTTTAAATGATTACATGCGATAGCATCTAAACCTTGAGCTTGTAACGCTAATGGAATTTCATAAAGTGTATCTGCATCGACACATTCAATTACATCTTTAGCATCAACATCACAGAATTGAGCGATTTTATCCTTCATTTCTTGTGGTACTGATGTCTCAGAACGTAATACGATCACATTTGGTTGGATACCAATGCTACGAAGTTCTTTTACACTATGTTGTGTTGGTTTCGTTTTTAATTCACCAGCTGCCTTAATATATGGAAGAAGCGTACAGTGAACATACATTACATTGTCACGACCAACATCACCTTTAATTTGACGAATTGCCTCGATGAAAGGTAATGATTCGATGTCACCTACTGTTCCACCAATCTCAGTAATGACAACATCAGCATTTGTTTCGCGACCTGCACGGAAAACTTTATCTTTAATTTCATTTGTAATATGAGGAATAACTTGTACTGTTCCTCCTAAATAATCTCCACGGCGTTCTTTTTGTAGTACTGTAGAATACACTTTACCGCACGTAACATTATTAAATTTAGTTACATTGATATCAACAAAACGTTCATAGTGACCTAAATCTAAATCTGTTTCCGCTCCATCATCCGTTACGAAAACTTCACCATGTTGATAAGGACTCATTGTTCCTGGATCTAAGTTGATATACGGATCAAACTTTTGAATCGTTACATTTAATCCTCTGTTTTTTAATAGTCTTCCTAAAGATGCTGCAACAATCCCTTTTCCAAGAGAAGAAACTACGCCACCTGTTACGAAAATATACTTTGTCATAATTGAGCCCCTTTCATTTTTTTAGCATTCGTAATTTTATTTTTCTTTAGTAGAAATACAAAGCTAAATTTATAAAAATTTAATTAATAACATAATTTTATGTATGCTTTATTGTCGTCCAAAATAGGATTGTTTCATGCAAGTTAACATGATTTATCTATTTTAAAACAACAAAACAAACCATCCATAAAAGGTTGATACATCAAGTTTCTCATTAAAAAAATAAAGACGCCCCCTATATAATATAGGGAGCGTCAAATATATTTCGTTCTTTTTTAAAGAGCCCAATAAGAATTGTACTTATTCACTATCTAAAAGTCAAGAACTTATCGTTCTTCCTCTTCATCAAGTTCTTCTAATTCCTCGTCGTCTTCATCTTCTAAATCTAACTCTTCGTCTTCTAAATCTAGATCTTCATCTTCTTCGATTTCTTCGTCATCAAACTCATCGACAACATCATCAACAAGATCATCATCTAATTCATCTAATTCAACTAGATCTTCATCTTCTTCAAAATCATCTTCATCTGCAGATTCATATTCAGCAAAATCATCATCTTCTTCAAACTTTTTAGCACGTTTCTTCTTAGGTTTAGCAACTGGTAATACTTCCTCTTCAGCTTGATCATACGGATACCAAGCACGTAGGCCCCAACGAGTTTCACCTAAACATACAAAACGACCATCAATGTTTAATTCAGTATAAAATTGAGGAAGCTTTTCTAAAAGCTCGTCTCTTGTTACACCTAATTCTGATGCCATGCGGTCTACTAAATCATAAAAAGAAAAAGGTTCTTTTGTTTCAGAGAATAATTCATATGATAACTCAATTAACGATAATTCTTTTAATTGCTCTTCCGAGTATTGCTTTAAACTCAAAGGTAAGCACTCCTTTAAAAATAATATTTTCAACGTAAATTAAACACATTATGTATAAATTTTACTTGTTAGTTATAAAATACATATCTTTCATTATAAACAAAAGTCTATTAAATATGCTAGCACCTAGACTATATTTTTCAATATTACACTATATTTTAATGAAAAAATGATAAATGAGCGTCAAAAGACGCCCATTTAATGAATAAGCTTTTACATATTTCTTCTATACTGTCCGCCAACTTCATACAACGCTTGCGTAATTTGACCTAAACTAGCAACTCTAACAGTATTCATTAACTCTTCAAATAAATTTCCATTTTGACGTGCTACTTGCTTTAAACGCTCTAATGCAACTTTTGCTTCCGATCCATGTTTTGTTTGGAAATCAGCTACATGATCAATCTGTGATTGCTTTTCATCATAACTAGCTCTAGCAATCTCCATTGAATTAATAGAATCCATTTGTTCATTCGGATTGATATATGAGTTAACACCAATAATTGGAAGTTCACCATTATGCTTTAATGTTTCATAGTATAGAGATTCTTCTTGAATCTTTCCACGCTGATATTGAAGCTCCATCGCACCTAGTACACCACCACGGTCACTAATTCTTTCAAACTCTTTTAAAACTGCTTCCTCTACCAAGTCAGTTAGTTGTTCAATAATAAATGAACCTTGGATTGGATTCTCATTTTTTGACAATCCATTTTCTTTTTGAATAATAAGCTGGATTGCCATCGCACGTCGAACAGACTCTTCTGTAGGCGTCGTAACAGCCTCATCGTATGCGTTTGTATGCAGCGAGTTACAGTTATCATATAAAGCCATTAAAGCTTGTAATGTCGTTCGAATATCATTAAACGCCATTTCTTGGGCATGTAGTGAGCGCCCTGATGTTTGAACATGATATTTAAGTTTCTGGCTTCTCTCAGAAGCACCATACTTTTCCTTCATCGCAACTGCCCAAATACGGCGCGCAACTCTTCCAATTACCGAATACTCTGCATCTAATCCATTACTAAAGAAGAATGATAGGTTATGTGCAAAGTCATCGATTTTCATCCCACGACTTAAGTAATATTCAACATAAGTAAATCCATTAGATAAAGTAAATGCTAGCTGTGATATTGGATTTGCTCCAGCTTCAGCAATATGATACCCAGAAATTGATACTGAGTAGTAATTACGAACATTATGGTCAATAAAATATTGCTGAATGTCGCCCATCATTTTTAATGCAAATTCTGTAGAGAAAATACAAGTATTTTGACCTTGGTCTTCTTTCAGAATGTCAGCTTGAACTGTTCCACGAACTTTTTGTAATGTTGTTACTTTTACTTCTGTAAATTCCTCAACAGTTAAAATTCGCCCAAGTTCCTTTTCTTTTATTTCAACTTGTTGATGAATAGCAGTATTTAAAAACATTGCTAAGATAATTGGTGCAGGACCATTAATCGTCATCGACACAGAAGTCATAGGATTACATAAATCAAAGCCTTTATATAATTCAATCATATTATCTAATGTACATACGCTAACGCCACTTTCACCAATCTTCCCAAAAATATCTGGGCGTGTTGCAGGATCCTCTCCGTATAGCGTAACCGAGTCAAATGCTGTACTTAGACGTTTTGCAGGATCATTTTCACATAAATAGTGGAAGCGTTTATTCGTTCGACTTGGCGGTCCTTCTCCCGCAAATTGTCTCTTTGGATCTTCATCTTGACGTTTAAATGGGAATACGCCTGCAGTAAATGGGAAATAGCCAGGAACGTTTTCTTTTGCCACCCATCTTAATAAATCACCATAATCACGATAAGTAGGAACAGATATTTTTGGTATTTTCGTTCCAGATAAAGTCTTAGTTGTTAATTCAACTTTTATTTCTTTATCTCTAATTTTTTGTACCAATTGATCTTGAGAATAGGCTTCTTTAATTTGTTTAAAATGGCTTAATGCTTGTTTTGATGACGGTGCTAGCGAGTCTTCAAATTTCTGTTTTAACTCTACTAAAGTTCCTTTCCCATCTTCAACATTCAACGACTCTATTTCATTTAATGTTCCTTCAATTTGATATAGCTTAGAAGCTTTAATTGCTTCTACCTCAGCATTTTGATGGTAATTCCTTACTGTTTCAGAGATTTCCCTTAAATAAAAGCGACGTTTACTTGGGATAATGACATGTTGTTTTTCAACATTTCCAGGTTGAATATATGTTGTTTTCCATTGCTTATTTGCTTTCTTCTCAATCTCACCTGTTAATGCTAAAAATAAGTTGTTCGTTCCTGCATCATTAAACTGACTTGCAATTGTTCCATACACAGGCATTGTATCTAAATCATCATGGAATAAGTGACGACTACGTTGATATTGTTTTTGAACTAAACGTAACGCATCCTCAGAACCTTGTCGTTCGAATTTATTAATAGCTATTAAATCTGCAAAATCAATCATATCGATTTTTTCTAATTGTGAAGGCGCTCCAAACTCACTTGTCATTACATATAAATGAATGTCACTAAATTGAGTGATTGCAGCATCCCCTTGACCGATCCCACTAGTTTCAACAAAAATAACATCAAAGTTTGCTGATTTTAAAATGGCTAACGAGTCTCCAAGAGCATTTGAGATCTCCGACTGACTATTTCTTGTTGCTAAGCTTCTCATATAAACATTAGGATGATGGATTGCATTCATTCGAATACGATCTCCAAGTAATGCTCCACCTGTTTTACGCTTTGTCGGATCGATTGAAACGATACCAATTGTCTTTTCGGGGAACTCTTGGATAAAACGGCGAACTAATTCATCTGTTAATGAACTTTTTCCTGCGCCACCAGTTCCTGTCATACCAATTACGACACTATTGTTAACTTCTGATTTTTCTAATGTAGCAGCCATTTCTAAACTTGAATCCAGAGACCCTTTGTTTTCAGCTAAAGTTATGAATCTAGCAATTTCCTTATGATTTGAAGCTGTAATTTGCTGCACATTTTCAATATCCTTTAGAGGAGGAAGAAAGTCCGTACTTTGTAGCATGTGATTAATCATGCCTTGAAGTCCCATTGTTCGCCCATCTTCAGGAGAATAAATTTTTGTTATACCGTATGCTTCTAACTCTTCTTGCTCACGAGGAAGAATAACGCCTCCACCTCCACCAAATAATTTGATGTGTGAAGCACCTCTTTCTTGTAGTAAGTCATACATATATTTAAAGTATTCCATATGTCCACCTTGGTAAGATGAAATAGAGATACCTTGTACATCTTCTTGAATTGCCGCATTAATAATTTCTTCAACCGAACGATTATGTCCTAGATGAATAACCTCAACACCATTTTCCTGCAATAATCTTCTTATCATATTGATGGAAACATCATGGCCGTCAAATAAGCTTGATGCAGTTACAAAACGAATCTTATATTTAGCTTGATACTTTTCTACCATACTAATCAGCCTCCGTTATTATCATTACCTCATTCAGAAAGAAAACTTGGTAAAAGGCTTTTCATCCCTCATACCAAGTTAGTTTTGCCTTTTGTACTACATAAAAGAATTTAGAATCTTATCACGTTTATAGCATTCTAGAGATTACTAGCTTTTGAATTTCTTGAGTACCTTCATAGATCTGTGTAATTTTCGCGTCGCGCATGAAACGCTCCACAGGATAATCTTTCGTATAACCATATCCACCGAATACTTGGACTGCTTCAGTTGTCACTTTCATTGCCGTATCTCCAGCAAATAACTTCGACATAGCAGACTCTTTACCATATGGAAGCCCGTTTGACTCTAACCAAGCAGCTTGGTAGGTTAATAGACGCGCAGCTTCTACACCAGTCGCCATATCCGCAAGTTTAAATCCAATACCTTGTTGAGTAATAATTGGCTTACCAAATTGTACGCGTTCTTTTGCGTAGTCAACTGATGCATCTAATGCACCTTGTGCAATACCAACAGCCTGAGCTGCAATCCCATTTCTTCCTCCATCAAGTGTTTGCATGGCAACCTTAAAGCCTTGCCCTTCTTCACCTAATAGATTTTCCACTGGAATACGGCAGTCTTCAAACATAATTTCTGTTGTCGGAGATGAACGAATTCCTAATTTACTTTCCTTCTTCCCAACTGAAAAACCTGGTGAATCACTTTCCACGATAAATGCCGATACTCCATGTTTATTCGTAGGATCTGTAATTGCGAATACTACATAAATCTCTGCTTCTCCACCATTTGTAATGAAAATTTTCGAACCATTTAGTATATATTCATTTCCTTCTTTTCGGGCAGTTGTTCTCATTCCACCAGCATCTGAACCTGATCCTGGTTCTGTTAAACCATAGGCACCAATTTTTGTACCTTGTGCTAGCGGTTTTAAATATTTTTGTTTTTGTTCTTCAGTTCCAAATTTATAAATAGGCCAGCTTGCTAAAGATGTATGTGCAGATAGTGTTACACCTGTAGAAGCACATACTCTAGACAGTTCCTCAACTGCAATAACATATGCTAAATAGTCACTACCGATTCCACCATACTCTTCTGGAAATGGAATTCCTGTTAATCCAAGCTCTGCCATTTGATTAAAAATACCTCGGTCAAACTTTTCATGCTCATCACGTTCAGCTGCAGAAGGTGCAACCTCATTTTTCGCAAAATCCCTTACCATTTTTCGGATCATTTCATGTTCTTCACTTAGACGAAATTGCATACTTTTCTTCCTCCATTATCATTAATAGGGTAGGGTTAAGGGGAAAAGATTTTAAGAATTAGAAAAAGACATAAGTCCTTCTTCTATACAGCAATCTCTTACCTTTTTTCCTTATTTCAGTACTTTAACTAGCCCAATATTACAAGAATATCGTCGAAATTTGTAAGCGTTACCATAATTGTTTGAAATCTGCTTTCATATGCAGTCTACATATTAAATAATTCTACAAAAACTTCAAAATTCCTTGTTATTTTTTGTAGAATTTTGAAAAATTAAAAAATAAAAAAGGTTCGAAAAGAGAAAGAAGTTAGGATTAGTCTATAAAAAACTAATCCCGTTCCCCTGTTCTTTTCTAACCATATGTCTTTAGGCCATCTAAACCTCTATTAACACTGCGTCGCCTTGCCCACCACCGCTACAGATTGCTGCGATACCAAGTCCGCCGCCTTGTGCCTTTAATGCGTGTATGAGCGTTACAATAATTCTAGCTCCACTTGAACCAATTGGGTGACCAAGCGCGATCGCTCCACCATTTATATTAATTTTATCTAGTGGTAAGTCAGCAATCTTTGCACTTGCTAATACAACAGCAGCGAAAGCTTCATTGATTTCAAATAAGCTTATATCAGAAACTTTTTTATTTGTCTTTTGAAGTAGTTTTTGAATAACATAACCTGGCGTTCTCGGAAAATCCTGTGCTTCAACTGCTATTGATTCTGTAGCAAGAATTTTAGCTAAAGGCTTGTAGTTGTTTAATTTAGCTTCATCTTCGCTCATTAATAATAGAGCAGATGCCCCATCATTAATACCAGGCGCATTTCCTGCTGTTATTGTGCCATCACGATCAAAAGCAGGAGAAAGCTGTGCTAATTTTTCAATTGATGTATCTTCTCTAGGACATTCATCAACCTCTACTTTAGTGATAACGCCTTTTCTATCTTTTAATTCCACAGAAGCAATTTCTTCTTTGAATTTACCAGTATTGATCGCATTTACAGCAGATAAATGACTTCTTAATGCCCATTCATCTTGCTGCTGACGAGAAATGTCTTCGATTTTTGCAACATGATTACCATATGTACCCATATGAACACCTGTAAAAGAGCAAGTGAGTCCATCATACAAAACGCCATCTTTTAATTCAGCGTTACCTAATTTATTTCCCCATCTTAATGTTGATTGATAAAATGGCGTATTACTCATCGACTCCATTCCACCCGCTATAACACGTTTACTCTCTCCGGAACGAATGAGTAAATCTGACAGCATTACACTTCGCATACCTGACGCACATACCTTGTTAATTGTTTCTGTTCTTGTTTCCCATGGTAAACCTGCTTTACGTAAAGCCTGCCTTGAAGGTAATTGGCCTTGTCCACCCTGTAAAACACTTCCCATTACGACATCATCTATTGATGAAAATGGGTGGTTTACTTCGTTTAATGCTGCTTTTATAGCAAATGCTCCTAAATCAGATGCACTAAAACCTTTTAACCTCCCTCCAAAACGACCGATTGGTGTACGAACTGCACTGACAATAACTGTTTTACTCATATCAATCTACCCCCTTAGATTTTTATCTATTTCAATCTTCATTTGTCATAATCCTTTAAATAATCATCTTTTTAACAATGAAAAAGGTGTACAAGTTGTACACCATTCCATTGATATTTTATGTTTTATAGAATTACTTTAGAACATTCTTAAGAGGCTTGCGTCTGTTTCGAACCAAATATAGATAGCTCTAATAGTTCAGCAACATCAAGTGTTTGAACCTTCTCTTCCACTTCTTTCGCTTTTGTTCCATCAGATAACATTGTTAAGCAATACGGACAACCCGTTCCAATCACATTCGGACTTACTGCTAGTGCTTGTTCTGTTCGTGTTACATTGATTCGATTTCCAACATGCTCTTCCATCCACATTAATCCGCCACCTGCACCACAGCACATGCCCGTTTCACGTTTACGTTCCATTTCAACCAATGTTACTCCCGGTATAGCTCGCAAGATATCTCTAGGCGCTTCATATACTTCATTATATCGACCTAAATAGCATGAATCATGGTAAGTGATGACTTGGTTAACATGATGTAATGGTTTTAATTTCCCCTCTTTTACCCATAGAGATAATAATTCAGTGTGGTGATATACCTCTACAGATAAACCAAAATCAGGATACTCATTTTTAAATGTGTTATAAGCATGAGGGTCGATCGTTACTAATTTAGTTACTCCCGCTTTTTCAATTTCAGCAATATTATTATTTGCAAGTTCTTGGAACAAGAACTCTTGACCTAATCGTCTTGGTGTATCACCAGAATTCTTTTCTTTATTTCCTAATATCGCAAATTTAATGCCCGCTTCATTCATTAACTTCGCAAAGGCTAAAGCAATCTTTTGACTGCGGTTATCATATGAACCCATTGATCCAACCCAGAATAAATATTCGATTTCTTCGCCCGCTTTTTGAGCTTCTTTTACTGTAGGAATGTGGATACTTTCATCTAGCTCTCTCCAGTTCTCGCGGTCCTTACGATTTAATCCCCAAGGGTTACCTTGACGTTCAATATTCGTCATAGCACGCTGAGCATCAGGTTGCATTTTCCCTTCAGTTAGAACAAGATAGCGGCGTAAATCAATAATTTTATCAACATGTTCGTTCATTACCGGACACTGATCCTCACAGTTGCGGCAAGTAGTACATGCCCAGATTTCTTCTTCTGTAATGACATCTCCAATTAGACTTGGATTATAGTCTACCAAAGTCGCAGCTGATTCTTGTTGTCCTTTGCCAGCAGCTGCAAATGCTAATTGATTTCCTTTTGTATTCGAGAAGGCAACAGTTGGAACCCACGGAGCACGTGAAGTGACAATAGCCCCTGTTTCTGTTAGATGATTTCTTAATTTTAATATTAAATCCATCGGAGATAACATTTTCCCTGTCCCTGTTGCAGGACAAACATTTGTACAACGTCCACATTCTACACATGCATATAAATCAATTAGTTGAGATTGACGGAAGTCACTAATTTTACCTACACCAAATGTCTCTTGAGTTTCATCTTCGAAATCAATTTTCTCAAGTTTTCCAGGTTTAGATAAACGGTTAAAAAATACATTTGCAGGACCAGCAATTAAATGCGCATGCTTTGACTGTGGTACGTACACTAAGAATGTTAAAAGCGTGATTAAATGGATCCACCATGCAACATAAAAGAATGAGATCGCTAATGGTTCGTTAATACCACCAAAGATTGTCGCGATTACAGAAGCGATTGGTTCATGTAATGTAGCACCTTCTCCATCCCAAATTAACCCCATCCCATTGCCAAACAATGTAGATACCATTAATAAACCGATAAAGATTAATACTAAACCATTTTTCCATCCTCTTTTAAGTCGGACTAGTTTTTCAATATATCTTCTATGGAATGCCCATATAACTGCTACTAAAATTAACAAGGCAACTATTTCTTGAAAAAACGTAAATGCACCATATAAAGGACCAAGTGGCAAATGAACTCCCGGAATTAGCCCTCTTAAAATAAAATCAAGTGCCCCAGCTTGAACTAAAATAAATCCATAAAAGAACAAAACGTGAATAATTCCACTTTTTTTATCTTTAAGGAGCTTTTTTTGCCCAAATACATTTACCCAAATTTTCCCGAAACGTTCTTTGAAATTTTGTTCGAACTCTTCTTTTTTTCCAAGTCTAATGTAAGCTAATCTAGTTGTAATTAGGTAAACGAATAAATATAGTGCATAACCAGTGATGGCTACAAACCCTAACGCATTTAAATAATATAGAGCGTGATCCATGATGTATTCCTCCCCCAAATTAGGTTATAAATAAAACGCTTACTTTTTAAAAATTTATAACCATACTAATATTCTGACAATATATACTATTATTATATAATGAATGAGTATTCAGTCAATAGTTTTTCATGATAAATGAGCCCTTTTTCATATTTCGCTTTTTAAATGGTCATACTATCAACACGTACAAGATAAAGGAGTTTAATCATATGTTTCTTTTTATTTGTATTATCATAGCACTGCTATTGCTTATACTCCTTGCTGGTCTAGACCTTTATTTTGGCTACAAAGCTTTTCATAAACGTGAGAAACCATGTCCATTTATTACAAGGGACAGTCATACAAAATTAATTACTGATGGAAATGTCCTTTACAAACACCTTCTCGATGACATTAAAGAAGCAACATCAAGTATAACGATGCTATTTTACATTGTCCGAAATGATGATACTAGTGAACAATTCCTCTCTTTACTTGAACAAAAAGCGCAGGAAGGCTGCCAAGTTAAACTGTTGGTGGATTGGATTGGTAGCTTCGGTCTCAAACGAAAAAGAATTAAGGAATTAAAGGAAAACGGCGTAGAATTTCTTTTTAATCGACGTGCAGGCTTTCCATATACATTTTATCGATTACAACACCGTAATCATCGGAAAATTACAGTGATCGATTCTAAAGTAGGATACTTTGGTGGCTTTAATATTGGTAAAGAATATATAGGATTCGACGAAGAATTAGGTTATTGGAGAGATTATCATATCCGCATGATTGGTGAGGGTGTTAGAGACCTCCACGCTCAATTTTTAATCGATTGGGTTAGGAGTGGCGGAAATTACTTTCCATTTGAAGTATCGAATGAAGTGATTAAAGGGGATACAGAACACCATTTCTACTCTTCAGATTTTACTCGTATAGAATTACTTTACAAGGAACTAATAGAAAATGCCGAAAAGCATATTTATATTGGAACTCCGTATTTTATCCCAACTAAGAAGTTAATGAATGCATTGCTAGCAGCACTTAATCGTGGTGTCGATATTTGTGTCATGGTTCCTGAAAAAGAAGACCACAGACTTGTAAAAGAAGCTTCATTTCCTCATCTTTTGCTCATTTTAGAGGGTGGAGGTAAAGTTTTTCATTATCAAAAAGGCTTTTTCCATGCCAAAGTTTTATTAATTGATGATTGTATATGTGACGTTGGTTCAGTGAATTTCGATCGTAGGAGCTTATGCATTAACGATGAGTGGAGTTGTATTTTTTCAAGTAAACCCTTTATTTTAAAAATCAAAGAAATGTTTATAAAAGATTTGGAAAACACGAAAACATTTCCGATTGATCATTATAAGAACACTTCATTTTTTTGGAAATGTCGTAAGTGGATTTCTAAACTACTTTCTCCACTAATGTAAACATTTTGAGGTGAAAAATATGAAAATTCGCTTTGGATACGTGTCACATGCATTATCTATATATAATTGTTCACCAGCAAAAACGCTCACTTTAACACGTTATAAAGCAATGGAAGAGAACGAACGGTTAGATAAATTAATAGATGTTACAACCCAAAATATTAAAAATACTTTTAGAGCACTTCATTATAATGTAAGCCAGCAAATCCCTTTATATAGAATGTCATCTTCTATGGTTCCATTAGCAACTCATCCTGAAGTTGAATTTGATTATCTTACTATCTTTCAAGACCAATTTAAAGAAATTGGGGAATTTATTAAAAAACATCAATTAAGAGTCAGCTTTCACCCAAATCAATTTACGCTTTTTACAAGTGATAAACCACATATTAGTGATAATGCAGTTATTGATATGGAATATCATTATAATGTTCTAAAAGCTATGGGAATAGCTAATCAGAGTGTGATCAACATTCATGTTGGTGGTGCTTATGGAAATAAGGAGCTAGCGGTCAATCGTTTTTATGAAAATATAAAAAAACTACCTGCTCATATTAAGAAACAAATGACGCTTGAAAATGACGATAAAACATATACTACTGCTGAAACGCTTGAGATCTGTGTTAAAGAAAATATCCCATTGGTATTTGATTATCATCATCACATAGCAAATAACTGTGAAGAGCCTTTAGAATGCTTATTACCAAAAATTTATCATACTTGGAAATCAACTAGCTTAACACCTAAAATACATATCTCTTCTCCAAAATCAGAAAAAGAGTTTCGAGCTCACTCCGACTTAATCAATATCGATTTTATCAAACCATTTTTTGATATAGCAAAAGCAATCGGCGAGGATATTGATATAATGATTGAAGCCAAAAAGAAGGATATTGCATTGCTACAATTAATGGATGATTTATCAAAAATTCGAGGCTACAAACGAATTGACGGAGGAACTATTGAAGTTTAAAACGACCACAAGCACCCAATTTTCGTTAAAGATACTTTCATGAACACATAAATATTTAAAAAGCAAAAAACGCTTGGAATACCTTCCTAGCGTTTTCTTTTGCAATCATATCGATTTTTTATTTCGTTCACGATCATGGCCTTTGTTATATCTGTTATTTTGATGGTTATTGTAATCATCTTGTTTACGATTATTTGAATGATGATTCCCTTTGCCTATTTGATGCCCTCTATTATCATTTTTCTTGTTTTTTTTTGAAGGGTCTTTCTTATGATCATCATGGTTATGCTTATTTTCTTGATGCTCTTTGTTTTCTTGATGATTTTTATTAGACCCACTACCTGAATTTGAATGATTGTTATTCTCTTTATTTTTATTACCCTTTTGATTCACTTGTTTCACTACGGTTTTTGAATCATTTTTTGATTCATTTTTTATCGTATTAAACTTATTACTTGGTTGTTTGCTTACACCGTTCTTCTTATCTTTTTTATTTTTCGCATCTTTATTTTTTTGTTCTTCTTTAACTGGTTGTTCATTTTCAAAATGAGCATTGCTTTGCTTGATATGATTTATTTCTTTATTCAATTTCTTTTGCTCATTACTAAATTTCTTATCCATTGAACCTGAAATCGAAACCTTTTCATCATGCTGTATGATTTCATTTTCCTCTAATTCAACCATCAGTTTCTCAGTAACATCTTTTACTGGCTCTTTTTCCCAGCCCTTTAACTCCGCAATGATCTTTTTCCCTTGATCATTTTTTGCTTTCAAGGCAATAACTTTTAATTGCTTATCTAGAATCAATGAAACTTTTGCTTTAGATTCAATATTTACATAACCTGCAGCTAGTACTCTTTTTTTATTAAAATCTACAAGTACAAAAGACATTAAAATTAGAGCACTAGCAATCATAACAGGGACTAATTTAGGAATAAATTTTTTCACTTTATTATTTACGACGACTGCATAGTTAGGGAACTGAATTTCTTCACCAATTGTATATGAAGACAATAATTTTTTACATTTTAAATATTCCCCATCTGGTGTAAGCACAATAACAGAATGAGAATTTATTTTTAAAACGATTCCTTTGTTCATCTTCAGTCCCCCCTTTTTAAATAACTTTGTAAATAAATATAATCATTCGCTGCAATGATGCACATGGCAATAATAAACTTTCTATGTTTCTCGAGCGTTTTACGGCTAAGTTCGACTTTACTTGCTAGTAAATTCATAGGTAGTTTTTTCTTTTTATATAATAAGGTTAGCATTTCTTCATCAGAAGTAATGATTTCAACAACTGAGAATATATGCTCTCTCGTATCTTCATGTTTAGGTGAAACATCTACTAAACTATCTAGGGATATCCCGAATTGGTTTAGCATTTCATTAAAGTGAATAATCTCTTCTTTGCGATTTAATTCATCAAAATTCTTAATATATGAATCATATGCATGATGGTCATATTCATTATGTAGTTCATCAGATTCAGGTTGCGTTAATGTAACATGTTGATGCCTAGATTCTTTTCTAAAGTAATCTATCAACTCTCTTTTAATGATTAGCTTAGCAAATGATAAAAATGATGCTCCTTTTTTATAGGAGTACAAATTGATCGCCTCATGAAAAGCATGTAAGCCAATACTATATTCATCATCCTGCTTAGTAATATATCTCCCACAAATTGTAGAAGTAGTATTCAAAATAAATGGTTCATATTGAACGATAAAATCATCTAGCTCTTTTGAAGAAGATTGTTGGATTGTTAAAACAATATCTTCAATTTTTTCTTTTCGTTTATATAGCGTCTGAAAAATTGCTAGTAACAAGACCACATCTCCTCTCAATAAATTCCTGGATTGGTTATCAAAACATAAGGCGCCACTCATTCATGAAAATAAATGAATGAGTAAGGCACCGTTTTAATGAACCTCATTACTAAAGCATATCGTATCTTTAATAATGTTTCATGTGATTTTTATAGAAAGGTTAATGGTAATTAATTACTTATTGTCTTTTTTGTTATCTTTACCGTGATGACCACCATTTTCTTTCTCTTGGTGTTTCCCGTGATTCTCATGGTGTGCTGTATTTCCGTGTTTTTCGTTTTGCTTTTCTTCTTTTTCAACTTTTTTTGCTGCACGTTTTTCTTCTTTTTCCGTACGTTTAGCTGCGCGTTTCTCTTCTTTCTTAACTCGTTTCTCTTCTTTTTCTACTAATTTTAAAGCTTTTTTCTCAGCATTAGGATGCTCTTTTTTAGTAGTTGTCGGTACAACTGCAACTTCATCATTTTCTTCTACTGTTTTTTCTTCTTCAATAACTTTATTTGTATCCATGTCTTCTTGCTCTTCTACATCTTCAATTTTTGTAATTGTTGTAATTACTTCTGGTGTAGTTTCTTTAGAAGTATCAGTAGTGCTTTCTGGATATTTAATTTCGATTACCGGTGTTAATACTGATTCATTGCCATCTGAGTTTCTCATTAACTTTTCTAACTTATCAGCAATTTTATTAAAGCTTTTTTCGATATTATTAGCGATTGCAGCTTTAGCTTTAGGATTTTTAACTTGGTCTAAGACATTCGCTAAAACTAGTAAGTTATTATTTAAGTGATGTTGGATTTTAGCGATTTCTTTTTGTTCTTTTGTTAGTTTTTTTGTTTCTTTTTCTGCTTCAGACTTTTCGTCTTCTGTAGTTGTTTCTTTATCTTCTGTTGTTGTTTCTTTATCTTCTGTTGTTGTTTCTGTGCTTGTTGTTGTTTCTGTGCTTGTTGTTGTTTCTGTTCCTGTCGTTGCAGTATCTGTGTTTGTTGTTGTATCTGTTCCTGTCGTTGTAGTATCCGTGTTTGTCGTTGTGTCATTCATAGTAGGAAGCTCAACATCAACTTCTTTTTGAGCAATTTCCATTTTTGATACAGCTTCTTTGATTGTTTCTTTTGCTAAATCCTCTTTACCTTCTTTAATTAAAACGCGTGCTTCATGAATACGCTCTCCAGCAAACTCTGCTAATAATTCAGCTTCTTTTACTTTATTAGTTGTTAGTAAAAGTTGAATTTTTTCTACAGTTGTTTTAACAAAATAAAGGAAATCACCTTTTACTAAAGATGGATCTTCTTGTTTTAATGCATCTACTGGTAATGTTGTTTCATTTGTATCAGCTAGTGCTGTATGTGCCATTCCCAATTGTGATAATAATAAAGCTGTTGCAGTTGTATGTACGAATAATTTTTTCATGAATTTTCTCCCCTTTTAAGTTATCTCACTATAAACATTCGAAAGAAGTTTTCATTTTAAGGGGGTCAAAATAAAAAAAAATAAATATATTTGTCATTTAATGAAAAAAATTGTTTATTTCTGCGGATTCACGTAGAGGATTGTTAGTGGTATTTTGACGTTTAAGAATGAGTAAGGCAAACACATTTCTAGGATTTTCCTTTATAAACAACTTCTGGTTTTAATGTCATACCAAAAAAATACCACGGACCAATGTAAGTCCATGGTATTTACTATTTATAATTTACATTTTTTCTGGAGCAGCTACGCCTACTAGTGCTAATGCATTTTGAAGTGTTACTTGAACAGCTTTCATTAATGCAAGACGCGCCTTAGACTTATCAACATTTTCTGCATCAAGTACTTTTTCTGCATTGTAGAAGCTGTGGAACGTACCCGCTAATTCAAATACATAGTTTGTAATATGATGTGGAGAACGTTTTGATGCCGCATGAGAAACAGCAGCAGGGAATTCTCCTAATTTCTTTAATAACTCATACTCTTTTTCAGATGATACAAGTCCATAATCAGCAGAACCATCAAAAACAATACCCGTTTCTTCACCTTGGCGAAGGATACTACACACACGAGCATGTGCGTATTGAGAGTAGTACACTGGATTTTCATTTGATTTTGATACAGCTAAGTCCATATCAAAGTCTAGATGTGAGTCACAACCACGCATTGCAAAGAAATAACGAGTTGCGTCAACGCCTACTTCTTCCATTAAGTCACGTAACGTAACAGCCTTACCTGTACGTTTACTCATTTTTACTTTCTCACCATCTTGGTATAACTGAACCATTTGAATAATTTCAACTTCAAGCGTATCAGCATTATATCCTAAAGCTTGGATTGCTGCTTTCATACGAGGAATATAACCATGATGATCAGCTCCAAGTATATCAATTAATTTATCCGCTCCACGACCTAATTTATCACGGTGATAAGCAATATCCGGTGTTAAATATGTGTAAGAACCATCACTTTTAATTAATACACGGTCTTTATCATCACCATATGTAGTAGAACGGAACCAAGTTGCTCCTTCTTCTTCATATGTTTCGCCACGTTCTTTTAAATCTGCAAGAGCCTCTAATACTTTACCATTTTCATATAATGAAGTTTCTGAATACCAAACATCAAATTCTACTCGGAAATTGCGTAGGTCACGTTGTAATTTTTCCATTTCTAACTTTAAACCGTACTCACGGAAAAATTTATAACGAGCTTCTTCTGGTTCATTTACATAACGATCGCCAAATTCAGCAGCAAGTGTTTTACCAATTTCAATAATATCTGCACCGTGATAACCATCTGCAGGCATTTCTTTTTCCATACCAAGTGCTTGCATGTAACGAGCTTCTACAGAAAGTGCAAGGTTATTAATTTGGTTTCCAGCATCATTAATATAGTATTCACGTGTAACACTATAGCCTGCTTTATTTAAAATATTACTTAAAGAATCACCAAATGCAGCACCGCGAGCATGTCCTAAATGTAAATCACCAGTTGGGTTTGCTGAAACAAACTCTACTAAAACCTTTTCACCGTTTCCAAAAGTAGTTTGTCCATAATCTTGGCCCGCTTCAATGATCGTCGGTATTAAATCTGTCAGATAACTATTATCCATATAGAAGTTAATAAAACCTGGTCCAGCAATTTCTACTTTTTTAATACTAGCTTTACTTTGGTCAAAAGCATTTATTAATTCTTCTGCAATCATTCTTGGTGCTTTTTTAGCAACTCGAGCTAATTGCATTGCCATATTTGTTGAAAAGTCACCGTGAGCCTTATCTTTTGGTGTCTCTAAAACTACTTGTGGCAATTGATCCTCTGTAGCTAATTCTGCTTTTAATACTGCAGCTTCTATCTCATCTTTTAAACGACTTTTTACTTGTTCTAAAGTATTCATGTCGTAGCCTCCTTTATTGATACTGTAATGTTATACGAACCAGCATTTTCATCACCAACAAATAACTTATATCCTAATTGAAGGACGCCTTTTAATGGACCTTCTGATACTAGAAATTGACATTTTTTAGTATATGCTTTCGTGTAGAATACACCTAATTCATTTGAAAATGTACCTTCAGTAGTCTGATTGACTTTGTATAGATGGCGCATTGTAACACCACCATTTCGAATGATTGTTACTTCGCCCTTACCGATCTTCATCGTGGCTTTAACTTTTCGGTCCTCATGATTTTCATCAAATAATAAGTATGTAAGATCATCTTTTTTATAGTATAGACCATTTGCTTGAAAACTGATCTTTTCACGTCCACTTGGGTCTTTAATCAAAGTCTCAAAATCAATTGAAACAGGAATTCCTAACTGTTCTTTCACTTTTACACGTCCTTTTCCACTGAACGTAACGAGTCACATCCAAAAATCATCTTTTCCCATTTTAGCATAATCTAATAAAAAAAATAAAATAGTGAAGAAAAAATATTGAAAAATATACTTTATATTTCGTTACATAAGAAAAAGGCATCTTTTAGATACCTTTTTGTGTGTAAAAATGTAGATGGTAAGACTGATTCAAAACGCTTGTCATTCAAGGCGTGAAGCCTGATGAGGAGCGTAGGTTACCTGAGAAGGTAATGTGCAACGCAAGTAGACGAAACACCGAAGAAATCAAGCGTTCGGCAAACAGTCTATATAGTTTACTAGAAATTAATGTGCTGACTCAGCTTTATCGATATGAATTAAATGTTTCTTATTCATAAATAGGAAGAAAACTGAAAGTAAAACGAAACATCCACCTACATAGAATGGAACATGAGGATTGAACCACTCAGCCAGTTTACCAGCTAAATAAGGAGCAATTGCACCACCAATAAAACGTAGGAAGCTATATGCTGCTGATGCTGTTGATCTTTCAACTGGAGCTGCTTGCATAACTGCTGTTGTGATTAGTGTATTGTTATTACCTAAAAATGCACCTGCAATGATTACACAGAAAATGATAACATTATTTGTTTCAGTTCCTATTCCCATTATGATTAATGTAATGGCGAATAGCGTTAACATTGCATACATCGATTTAAGTGTACCAAACTTCTGTTGTAGTTTTGGTGCCATAAATACTGATGTAATCGCTAGTAAAAGTCCCCAACCTAAGAATACATAACCTAAACCGTGTTCATCTAATCCCATAAAGAAAGGCGAGAATGCTAAAAGTGTAAAGAAGCCGAAATTATATAAAAATGCGGTAATCCCTAAAGTTAAAAGTGATCTATGTTTTAATGCACGGAATGGATCAAGGAACGATGTTTTTTTAGTATTTTTTGTGACTTTTGTTTTTGGCATCATAATGGAAAGAAATAAAAATGCAATGATCATTAAGCATGCTACGCCATAAAATGGTCCTCTCCAAGAGATAGATCCAAGTTCTCCGCCTAGTAAAGGTCCTACAGAAATACCAAGACCAATTGCCGTTTCGTATAAAATAATTGATTGTGCAACACCTGACTTAGATAATGAAACAATTGCCGATAATGCAGTGGCTACGAATAAAGCATTTCCTAAACCCCATCCTCCACGTAACCAAACTAATTCCCAAATACTATTTGAATTACCACCTAGTCCTGCGAAAACTGCAATAATGATAATTCCTAAAAGAAGTGTCCATTTTATTCCTATTCGAGAAGAAATAAATCCTGTAATTAACATAGCGAATGCCATTACTAAGTTGTAACTTGTAAACAATAAAGTTACGTCACTATGAGAAGCATGCATTTTTTCTGCAATTGCAGGTAAAATTGGGTCAACTAAACCTATTCCCATGAAAGCAATAATACATGCAAAACCTACTGCCCATATTGCCTTTGGTTGGTCTAAAAGACTAGATTTTTGTTTCGAATCTGTCTTTAGGTTTTTACTATTTGCCAAATTTGACATAACTTTCTCCATCCCCCATATTTATCATTTTTCTAAAGCTTTAAGTATTTTCTGGTACATATCATTCATATTGTTACGGATATCGTTCATCTTCCTAAGCTTTTCATCAATCATGTTTAATTGCTTAGATAAAATAGGTTCGATCTCAGTCAGCTTTTCTCTTATTTTTTCATTATCCAATGTTTCCTTTGCAGCTCGATATTCTAGACGTCGTTCTTCAAAAGTATCACTTATTGAAATATATTCTTGTACCTCCTGCAATGAAAACCCCAGTACATCACGCACATTCATAATTTGTTTCAGTCGCTCAATATGCTGATCTGTGTATAAACGAAATCCACCTTCACTTCTTTCCGGCGGAGGAATCAATCCAATCTCTTCGTAATATCGAATCGCTCTTTTTGTTAATCCACACTCTTTGGCAACATCATCAATTTTATATTGCATTATTTAAATCCCCCTTTCGCTAAAAACTAAATCCTTAAATTCATCACTTTTCTATATTACTCCCAACCTATCGTTAACGTCAACGTTAACTTTGTGTGTTTTTCTATTTTTATCTTTCTACAAATCGCTTTTTTTACTAAATAAAAACTTTTCTTTCAGTTTTTTTATTTAGATACTTGGTAAAAATAAAAAAACCCGAATAATCTATTCGGGTTTTTGTAAAATAAAGTCTATTATTTTTTCTAAAACACTGGGTTAAAGCCCAACACCAAGTTATGCTGTTTGTTGCAATTTTTGAAACTTTTTAGATTTGTTTTTACGTTTCAATGCCCACATCGTTACACCTGTAATACCTAATCCAAGCGGTGCAATTCCAACTAAAGAGTAAATGATTTTTGTGAAAAGTCCTCCAAATGTACCTCTATGTAAACTTTGTCTCCAAACAAAAAACTTATCGTATGTAGTTTCAGTATGTTTTGAAAAAGTACCTATATGTTTTCCACTAAATTGATCAAAAAACTCCGATGTGTTTCCTTTACCTTCTGGATCATAACTGCCATCGTTTAATTGTACTTCTATAACACCCGATTTATCAGATGGGAATCTCATTTTATAAAGTTCGCCATCCGGATGTAATTTTTTTATTTGTGATGAAATTTTATCTAAACCAACAAGTCCTTTACCTTTATCAATCGATTTCAACTCTTCTGGATAGTTAGATTTAAAGTTTAGCTTTAATGATTCTTCTATCTTCTCTTGGAAAGGAAATAACATTCCTGTTACTGCAACAACAAGTAAAAATGGCAAAGTTATGACTCCAATAAAATTATGTAAAGAAAAGTTAAGTGCCATTTGACTATTATTCCATCTAATCTTTAAGCTTTTGAACAATTTTTTATACCTGGATACCATAAATAAACACCAGTAATAAGAATGATAATAAGTGCAATTGCAATAATGCCAATAATTATTTCCCCAATGTCATCTATTAATAAATGAGTGTGAAGTTCCTTAACAAAAGAAACGAATGATGCATCCTTATTGTAATTACCTAATAATTTACCATTACTCGGGTCTAAATAAGCATCAACCTCTTTTTCACCTTTTGACAGATTAGCATGATAGATATCTGATATTTTTGATGGAACATCTAGCCTTGATATTTGGTAACCTTGGTAATTTTGACGGAAGATCTGTTCAGCCTCTTTTATACCAACATTTCTTTCGCTACTAGCCGGTGTAAAATATTGTGGATTAAGTGTCTTCTCTATTTGGTCGTCAAACACTAATACACTACCTGTTGCACATACAGTAATAATAAATAGTCCAAAAACTAAACTACTTATAAGATGTAATGTTAATATAAATTTCCTGAAATTTTTTTTCATCCTCTTCTTCTCCCTTTAACACAAATTCCCCATAAAATGATAACAATAATCGTTCTCAATTATAAGGGTAATGATTATCATTATCAATGTTTTTTTGAAGTTTTCGTAAAGTAGGTGCTATTTAACAAGGAGATTTGATGGATTACGCTCTAACTAACGACTTTAACAACATTTCGACTTAATAAAACCTCTTTAAAATAACAAGCTAGTAGAAAAGAATATAAATAATTAATGAAATGGGCTAAAGGTTCATTTAGAAACAGATTTAAAGGAAACTATAAAAAAGACGATTCTCCGTTCATAGTGAACGGAAAATCGTCTCTAATATTACTTAACCCACCCTAATAACATTTCGCGGATGAATTTACTTGCTGCAACTTGAGTTTGTTCAGCGTGATCATATACTGGAGCTACTTCTACTAAGTCCGCACCAACTACATTAATATCACTGTTTGCAATCGCTAAGATGCTATCGATCATTTCTTTTGATGTAATACCACCAGCTTCAAGTGTTCCTGTACCAGGAGCATGAGCTGGGTCAAGTACATCGATATCAATCGTTACATATACTGGACGACCAGCAAGTGTTGGAAGAACCTTCTTCAACGGCTCAAGAACCTCGAATTTAAATAAGTTCATTCCCACTTCTTTAGCCCACTCAAATTCTTCTTTCATACCTGAACGGATTCCGAAAGAATAAACATTCGTTGGTCCAATTAAATTACAAACCTTTTTAATTGGTGTTGAATGAGATAATGGTTCTCCTTCATATGAATCACGTAAATCAGTATGTGCATCAAAATGAATGATTGCTAAATCTGGGTATTTTTTATACATTGCTTTCATTACTGGCCAAGAAACAAGATGCTCCCCACCTAATCCTAATGGGAATTTCCCTTGAGCTAATAAGCCATCAATGTAGTCTTCGATCATATCAAGACTTCTTTGTGCATTACCAAATGGTAATGGAATATCTCCTGCATCAAAATATTTCACTTCTTCAAGTTCCTTATCTTGATATGGACTATATTCTTCTAAACCAATTGATACTTCACGAATACGTGCAGGACCAAAACGAGAACCTGGACGAAAGCTTACAGTCCAATCCATTGGCATGCCATAGATAACTGCTTTACTTTCCTCAAAGCTTGGGTGACTCTTTATAAATACATTTCCTGAATATGCCTCATCAAAACGCATAAGACAGCCCCCTTATTTCGTAAGATCAGCTACAAATTTTGGTAGAACGAACGCTGCTTTGTGTAGCTCTTTTGTATAATATTTTGTCTCAATATCAAAGAAACGATTCTCTTCTACTTCAAGTGGATCGTGTTTTTTCGAACCAATTGTAAATGTCCACATTCCACTTGGGTATGTTGGGATATTTGCAATGTATAAACGTGTGATTGGGAAGATTTCTCTTACATCACGTTGTACTTGCGTAATTAATTCAGGTGTAAACCAAGGGTTGTCCGTTTGAGCAACGAAGATTCCATCTTCTTTTAATGCTTTTGAAATACCAGCATAGAAACCTTTAGTGAATAAGTTTACTGCAGGTCCTACTGGTTCAGTTGAATCAACCATGATTACATCATATACATTCTCACTGTTTGCAATATGCATAAATCCATCGTCTACTTTCACTTCAACACGTGGATCTTCTAATTTTCCAGCAATTTCTGGTAAGTAAATTTTAGAGTACTCAATTACTTTTCCATCGATTTCAACTAAAGTAGCTTTTTTTACACTTGGGTGCTTTAATACTTCACGAATAACGCCACCATCGCCTCCACCAACAACTAGAACGTTCTCTGGATTTGGGTGAGTAAATAAAGGTACGTGAGCAACCATTTCATGGTATACAAACTCATCTTTTTGAGTCGTCATTACCATACCGTCTAAAATAAGCATGTTACCAAATTCTTCAGTCTCTACCATGTCAAGCTTCTGAAACTCAGTTTGCTCTGTATGTAAAGTTTTATTAATTTTAGCAGTAATTCCAAAGTTTTTTGTTTGTTTTTCAGTAAACCATAATTCCATTTAATGCATCTACCCTTCTTTATCAAGATTTAGTTTGAAACATAACACAGTAGTTTTTATCTAGTTGATTATGTTTCGTATTATCCCCACTCTTCCTAATTCCTATCGGATTTGTGTTGTTACGACATTTTTTGCCGTACAAAAGAAAAGTATAGAGTAAATTCGATGAAATGCAAGATTTTTAAGGCTAATTAATTGATATTTTTTCTTATGAAAAATGAAAAGTTCCTCGTATAAAAAATCTCGCAATCTACCATACTATGAATATGACCAGTAACTAGTTGAAAAGGAGGGGAACAAATGCAAACAATCACCTATTCATATCACTGGCGTTTCTTGCAAAAGGTAGGCATTCTATTAACTGTTATTTCCCTTTTAGGTACTATTTCTTTTACTAGTGTTTACTTAATCGCTAGCCATACAACCAAACCCTCATTATTTATTGAATCAAATTCTAACTTTTACGATTCTAATGCTACGTTAATTGGAAAAACGCAATTACTTCAAAATAGAAAGACTTTAAAAATTTCGGATGTTCCTCCAATTGTCATCAATACAATTTTAGTATCCGAAGATCGGCAATTTTTTCACCATCATGGATTTGATGTAAAGCGAATGGCATCGGCTATCCTAATTAATATTTCAAAAGGTTCTTACGCCCAAGGTGCTAGCACCATAACTCAACAGTTAGCTAAAACCTCTATTTATCACAAGAGAAAACATTAAGGAGAAAATTAAAAGAAGCATTTATTACAATGAAACTGGAGTCATCATACGATAAAGAAAAATTATTAGAAGCTTATTTAAACACAATCTATTTTGGTCATGGAGTTTACGGGTTAGAAACTGCTGCGAACACTTTTTTAGGGAAAGACAGTAAACAACTCTCTACTGCTGAAGCGACTTTTCTATTAAGTATTCCTGCTAACCCTTCAACGTATGATCCATATGCTCATTTTTCATCTGCTAAAAAACGTCAGGCGCGTATTTTAGCAGCACTTGAACATAGTGGTGTAATCGATCAAAAAACAGTAAATGAGGCGGTTAAAGAGAAAATTCACCTAATGCCGATTAACCATTCTACTAATTCACTTTTCACATCTTATTTCCAACAAAATGTGATAAAAGAAATCTCAACGAATCTCGGACATTCAATCAATAATAATGGCAGTTCAATTTATACTACCTTTGATGCTTCAATTCAAAAAAAAGTTGAAAGTACCTTTGAAAAAATTATTAAACCATTTCCTAATCTACAAGCTAGTGTCATTGTATTAGATAGTCAGTCAGGTGAAGTAATTAGTATGATTGGCGGTCGCGAGCAGGGTCAGCTTTTATTTAATCGTGCAACTACTGCAAAAAGACAATTAGGTAGTACAATTAAACCGATTTTATACTATAGTGCTCTTGTAAACGGCTTTACTCCCTCTACTAAATTAAAAAGTGAACCAACAGAGTTTAAGTTTGAAGACGGTGCAAAATATAGTCCCAAAAATAGTGGTAATTTATATGCCAATGATTCAATCACTCTAGCAAAAGCCATTGCAGTTTCTGACAATATCTATGCTGTAAAAACACAGCAAGCGATCGGAACAGAAGAATTTATGAAAACTCAAAAACTGTTTCATTTACCAAAACCAACAAAGGAAGTTCCTTCACTCTCACTTGGAACGCAGGAAGCAACATTACTTGATATTGCAAGAGCATATGCAATGATCGCTAATGGTGGTAAAGATGTTACGCCACATTTTGTGAAAGAGGTTAGATCGAAGTCAGGAAATTTAATTTATAAACCTACACAAAATAAGAAACAAGTCTTAAAAAAAGAAGAAACAATGATTCTTAAACAATTAATGAATGGAATGTTTAATACTACATTTTCTAGCTATTTACCTGTTACTGGTACTGTTATAATACCGGAGTTAACTAAAGATTATTATGGTAAAACTGGAACAACAAAAACAGATAATTGGATGATTGGCTTCGATTCAAAATATGTTGTTGGTGTGTGGGTTGGATATGATCATTCAAAAAACTTAACAGAGAATGAGAAAAATGTAGCGAAAGAAATGTGGGCATCAGTTATGAATTACTTACCTGATGAAAAAACAAAATCGTCAATTCCTAAGAATCTAGTAAAGGTTTCAGTAGATGAAAAAACAGGTCTTTTATATAAAGACGGCTGCAGTGGAAAGGTTACCCTATATTATCTTAAAAATACGCAACCAAAAAATAGTTGTATGAAGAAAGTATCGTTAAAAAAAGTCAAAAAACCGTGGTATTCACAGTACTTACCATAAAAAAACAAAAGACCTCACCAAATTGGTAAGGTCTTTTGTTTGTCCTAGTCCTAGCTTTGTCCAAGCTATTAATAGTTTACTGTATTTAGCCCTAAATGTAAAAAGATTATTCGACGTTTTCAGTAATTTTTTTTATATTATTTTCCAATTAGAATTTACAGAAGTAGACTACCCTAACAGTTCAGTTTTTAGTTGATCTGAAGAATTGTTCCACATCTCTTCATTATGAGTTTTCAAGTAACCGGCTAATAATTTACGAGACTTTTCATCCATATGTTCTACCATTATTTTACGTTTCATTGCCTTATCCATCTTATTTACATGGTCAGGTAATAGTTTATAGCCTCTTCTAGCCTCGCGGTCAACAGTCATATAACAGCCTGTCACACCAGCATAGTATGGACCACTCTCATTGCGCTCAGTAGCTACCCAAACTAACCAATATGGCTTACCGTTTGGAACTTCTTCCTCATTCGTTAAGAATTTAATTCCTTTTTCCACTGAACTACGTGCATGCATAGCGCCTACATCTACAAATACATCGTCCTCATTAATATCGATAAAGACTGGAGAAACGTTCTCTAAGCTAATTGCGCCAACGCCAAATCCTCCATGTCCGCTCGTTGAGTCATTCTTTAAAATATTAAATCCTAGTGATTTCTTTTTTGGTTGTTCAGCCATTTTTCTACCTCCTAAAATCCATTACATAAATAAGGGTGCAACAATTGAACTAATCCAGTGTAATACTGAAGGTATTGCTATCTCAAAAATAGGTTGAATCGTATATCTATCTAAAGGAGTTAAAACTAAAATAAGAAAAATAAAAGCTCCATATTGTTCGTATTGACTCATGATTGCACGTACATTATTTGGTACTAGGTCTTCAATAATTCGATAACCATCAAGTGGTGGTAGTGGAATTAAATTAAATACAAACAATACTATATTCATTCGAATAAACATATTAAAAAATGTACTCAATGTAGTCACTAAAGCATCAGGAAATGAATCAAATACTCTGAACTTTATTAAACATAAGAAAACAATTAATCCTAATGTAGCTAACAGTAAATTACTGATTGGGCCAGCTACTGTTGTTAATATCCCAGCTATCCTTGGATTTTTAAAATTATTACGGTTTACAGGTACTGGTCTTGCCCAACCAAAACCTAATATTAAAATTGCAATTGTTCCAAATAAATCTAAGTGCTTTAATGGCGAAAGTGTTAATCTTCCCTGTCTTTGTGCAGTGCTATCACCAAACTTATATGCTACATATGCATGTGCGAATTCGTGAACTGATAAAGAAATCGCAAAAACTAATAATATTAGTGGTAAATCTTGTAAAGGAAATTGAAAAAATGATCCCATTATTAGCCCCTCTCAGTAAATGATATATCTCTTTCTTAGAATATTTTAATGTTTTATGATGTATTGTTCAATCAGAATTGATTTAATTCGTTACGATACCAAGCATTGAGTTATAATATAAATGACAATTATAAGGAGGTCTAAATTATGCCATATGTAACAGTAAAAATGCTAGAAGGTCGTACTGAGGAACAAAAGAAAGCATTAGTCGAAAAAGTAACTTCTGCTGTAAGCGAAACGACAGGTGCTCCAGTAGAAAAGGTTGTCGTTTTTATCGAAGAAATGTCTAAAAACCATTACGCAGTTGCTGGTAAAAGACTTAGTGACGAATAGTAAATCTTAATTACATACAGTAAAAGAAAACGGAAGGAATCATTTCTTCCGTTTTCTTTTACGATTATCTACTTTTTGCCCCTGCAATTTCTTCTATGATTTCAATTATTTTCTTTCTTGTCTCATCAGGTTCATTATAGATTAAATCATGTGGATAATATAATTTTGAATCAGATAATTTTTTCCCTGTTATGCCATCTACCAATTCTGACTTACGTGAAATCTCTTTTAACTCTCCATTAGGAAATAGTAATAGGATCGGCTTCTTTCCATCTTCCTCACCGTATCTAAAGTAATCATAAGCCTCGTCTGAAATTGTATCCTTCACTAAATAATAGTCAGGGTTAATGCCTATTTTCAAAAACAATTGATGTAGCTCAACAAGTTTCTCTGAATGAATTTGATCTTGAAAATCTACATATTTAAACAAATGACGATTTAAGAATCGTTGACATAAATCACTTAATATTTCATCTGACTCTTCTTGCCATACCTGGAAGTAATATAATAATACAGATTCATCTAATTTTAAGTATTCATCTAACTCAACGTTACCTTCAAATAGATTTCCAAAATGAACTGGAACGTAGTTAAAATGATAGCCTGTTTCATTTAAATACTTTGCACGTTGTAAAATTTTAAGTAGGATTGCTTCCGCACTTCGAGAAACTGGATGAAAATAAACCTGCCAATACATTTGGAAACGACTAATCAAATAATGCTCTACTGCATGCATCCCAGATTTTTTGATCACAATACCATCTGGACGTGGTCTCATAACTCTTAAGATTCGTTCCATATCAAAGTTTCCGTAGCTTACACCAGTGTAATACGCATCCCTTAATAAGTAATCCATACGATCTGCATCAATTTGACTTGATATCATACTCGTCACTAATTTATTTGTTGATGTTTTTTCTATGATCTCTGAAACTTGCTTTGGAAAGTCCACTCCAACTCTTTGTAAAATGCTATTTATTTCTGTAGAACCTTCAATGATTTCTCTTGTCATTTCTTCATGATCTAAATTAAAAATCTTTTCAAACGTATGTGAAAAAGGGCCATGACCAACATCATGTAACAAGCCCGCACAAAGTGCTAATAAACGATCTTCTTCACTCCACTCAGGTCTTCCAGAGAATACATCATCAACCATTCTTCTAATAATTTCATATACACCTAAAGAATGAGAAAATCGACTATGCTCTGCTCCATGAAAAGTAAGATATGTAGTCCCTAGCTGTTTTATTCTACGTAGCCTTTGGAATTCCTTCGTTCCAATTAAATCCCAAATTACTTGATCCCTAACATGGATATAACGATGAACTGGATCTTTAAAAACCTTTTCTTCATATAGCTTCTGAATACGATAAGACATATGTTGGCCCCCCTTCAATCTCTTCATTATGATTGTGTGGAATAACTCTTCCACTTTTATCCATTATAACAGATATATATGAAAAAACGCTCCTTGCGATGAAGGAACGTTTAATTCTTACCTAGTTTTGATTTTATCTTTACAATCAATTCGTCTTCATTTGGTGCTGATAATGGACGATTATTGACAAAGCAAAATGACTTTTTGCGTCCAGGTCCGCAATATGATTGACAACCCACTTGTACTTCTGCGTCTTCATCTATTCTTTTTAAGCGAGGGACTAGTGTTTTAATGTTAGTCGCCTGGCAATCGTCACATATTCTAAATTCATTTGACATGTTTTACAATCCCTTCTGTTCTTTATTGAACATACTATGCAGTATTTTACTCGTTCCAAAAAGGACATGCAAGTATTCACTTAAAATTGCACTCAAATAGTATTCTACTATTTTTTGTATAGTTTTCTATTTTTTTGTCCAAACTTCTATTAATCAGCTAAGAAATAATTTACTTTGCATAACTATTAAAGAAAGTTGAGGGGAATTTCTATGATGAAATTAAGACAAGATGCTTGGACTGAAGAAAACGATTTGTTATTGGCGGAAACCGTTTTAAGGCATGTTCGAGAAGGTAGTACCCAATTAAATGCCTTTGAAGAAGTTGGCGATATTCTAGAACGCACTTCCGCAGCATGTGGTTTCCGTTGGAATGCTGTAGTCCGTTATAATTATGAAAAGGCACTTCAATTGGCTAAAAAATTCCGTAAAGAAAAACTTCGCCACGCTAAAGGTGAAGATGCGAAAAAGAAATTACTCTATACACCTTCTGAATCTAGTTATATACAAACTGATGTATCTAGTAATTTTGATCGTTATTTAAATGATGAACAAGATTTAGAATTTGGTGTAGAAATTGACCAAGAGTTCGGTTCTTTTGTTGAAACGAATACACTTAGCGATGTAAGTCATGAGACAACATCTGATGATGAAGACCTGCAATCCGAGGTTGTTTCAAACGTACCAACGAATGTACCAACTGTTTCAAAGTCTTATTCAAATCAAGTGCCATCTTATAATACGAGAAAAGATTCAATTACGATGTTTGATGTTATTCAGTTTTTACAAGGCCTGTCTAGCAATCATATCGGTAGCGAACGTTTAGTTCGTGAAAATGATCAGTTAAAACGAGAGATTCTTCTATTACAAGAGCGCAATACACAATTACAGAGACAAGTAGAAAAGCTTGAGAAAGATGCAACTACTGTTCAAGAAGACTATGAAACAATGATGAAAATCATGAATCGAGCTAGAAAATTAGTATTATTTGAAGAGGAAGAGAAACCAGCAGCAACATCTTTTAGAATGGATAAGAACGGAAATTTAGAAAAAATTGCTGAATAGAATGTCTACCTTCTATTAAGTTAACTAGACTCTCATAAATAGAGGATACTATGAACTGCCAAAATCATAGTTCCTCTATTTTTTAATGCATGGGCTTTTCTATGCAATGTGGAGTAGATATAAAAAGGAGGGATTCCTTTATTAGAACCCCTCCAATCATGATTATTCACCTAAAAACGATTTTTTAAAGAATTCTAGTTGCTTATCAAGTGTTACTGGATCACTGAATGAAGCACCATTTCCTTCCATTTCATAGACATGATTGTTTTTCACAGCTGGAATGTTTTTATATGTGTTTGTTTTTTGGAATGCAATGTCTGCGCCCGCATACTTACTAATGATTACATAATCTCCAGCATATTCAGGAAGAACTTCTGCTGAAACTGCGTAATAGCCATCTTTTAATGCCATTTCTTTTACTTTTTCAGGCATATTTAAATTCATCGCTTGATATAAAATTTCTGTTCCACGTGCCCAGTTATTACCGAAAACGTATAATTGTTTATCATAAGCTTCAAAAACAGTTACTGTAGCATCTTCACCAATTTTAGCTCGAATTTCTTCACCAGCTTTTTCAGATCTTGCTTTGAAGTCATCAACCCATGCTTGAGCTTCCTTCTCTTTGTTTAAAAGCTTACCAATTTCAACGTGTTGACTTAAATAATCAAGTTTACCCCATGTATAAGTTACAGTTGGAGCAATTTCTTTTAATTTATCTAGGTTTTTAATATTTGATAATCCAATGATTAAATCTGGATCTAGTTCTATAATTTTTTCTAAGTTTTCATCAGATACTTCTGCTATATCTTTCATTTCTTCAGTAAATGTAGGATTATTTTTTGACCAAACATCCACACCTACTACATTTACACCTAACGAAAGAACATTACCTGTAAATCCTGATAATAGGATTACACGTTTAGGATTTGATGGAACTTCCACTGGACCTGTTTCAGATTCATATGTAAACGTCTTTGGCTCTTCTTTTTTAGCACTGTCTTTCTTTTCCGAACTGTTATTGCTACATGCACTAATCACTAGCATTAGGATTAGGACTAATGGGAATAAAATTTTTTTCATTTTGTATTTCTCCTTTAATTAGTTTATTGACAATAGTTTGTTTGTCCGTAGAAACTTTTTCTCAACTTCCCGAACTTGAAAACAATATAAAGCACATCATGAGACATATCTCCTCACGAATGGATATTTTGAAAATAGGATTTTAACCAAATAACATTCACTGAAGTAAAAGGTAAAACCGTTTGCATTTACTAAAATCATTTAAAATTTCCATCTAAAAAGAAAGCTCTAATTGATAATGATTCTTATTATCGTATTAACTATAAGTTGGATTACAGTATGATGTCAATCATTATTTTTAAAATTATATAAAAATTCAGCTACTATTATGTTGATATAGGATTTTTTTTATTTGTCATGATTCATGTTAAAATAGGAAATCAAACGTGAAAAGCAAGGGGCTTACTCAATGAATCAACATTTAGAACGATTAAAGCAAAATGAAATACGTTTTATAGATGGATCAACCTTGGGACCTTCTTTTAAAGCCATTCAATCTTTTGCATTAGATGATACAATTTGTACAAAGATTGGAAAACAAGAGTCACCTACAACAGTCCGTACATGGATACATCATCAAACAATTGTACTTGGTATACAGGATACTAGATTACCAAACTTATCAAATGGGATTAAGTTCCTGAATGAGCATGGTTATAAGGCGATTGTTAGAAACTCTGGTGGACTAGCTGTAGTGTTAGATGAAGGTGTGCTGAATATTTCAATACTTTTTCCTGAAGTCGAACGCAAGCTACAAATTAATGACGGCTATGAAACGATGTATGCTCTTATTCAAGATATGTTTAAGGATGTAACAAATGGGATTGAAGCAAAGGAAATCGTAGGTTCATACTGTCCAGGGGATTATGACTTAAGTATAGATGGTAAAAAATTTGCTGGTATTTCACAACGTCGAATTCGTAAAGGTGTCGCAGTACAAATCTACTTGTGCATAAATGAAAGTGGCTCAAAGCGTGCATCAATCATTAAGGACTTTTATGATATCGCGATAAACAATAAAGAAACGAACTTTAAATATCCAAACATCAATCCTAATACAATGGCCTCTCTCTCTGAATTGTTATCAGTGAATCTTTCAGTTTCTGAGGTTATGAAAAGACTTCTTCAGTCGCTGATCAAATTAACTCCAACAATTGTGACGAATTCACTACAAGGCGATGAAATAGATTTATATAAGCACCATTTACAACGTATGATTGATCGTAATGAGGAATTAGAGACTTTACAAATTGATTTAGAAAAATAAAAAAGAGTACCCACTGGTACTCTTTTTTTTATAATGCCTGTGCTGCAGTAATAATTGATAGTTTATATACGTCTTCGCTATTACAACCACGAGATAAATCGTTAACCGGCATGTTTAGTCCTTGTAAAATTGGACCGATTGCTTCAAAGTTACCTAGACGTTGAGCAATTTTGTATCCAATATTTCCAGCTTCTAAGCTTGGGAAAATAAATGTATTTGCATCACCTTGAATGACTGATTCAGGTGCTTTACTTTTAGCAACGGAAGGAACAAATGCTGCATCAAATTGGAACTCACCATCTAACGTTAATTCAGGTGCTAATTCTTTTGCAATTTTTACTGCTTCAGCAACTTTTTCTGTTTCAGGAGATTTAGCAGATCCTTTTGTTGAGAAACTTAACATTGCGATTTTAGGATCAATATCGAATAATTTAGCTGTTTTTGCGCTCTCTATTGCAATTTCAGCTAAATCTTGACTATTAGGAGCAATATTAATCGCACAATCTGCAAACACATACTTTTCATCTTCACGAACCATGATGAATACACCAGAAGTTTTTGACACACCTTGCTTCGTCTTAATAATTTGAAGCGCTGGACGTACAGTATCCGCAGTTGAGTGTGTTGCACCGCTAACTAATCCGTTTGCTTTGTTTGAGTAAACAAGCATTGTTCCAAAATAATTTGGATCTAATAATACTTTACGTGCTTGTTCTTCAGTTGCTTTTCCTTTACGACGTTCAACAAATGAAGCAACTAATTCTTCCATATTTTCATATGTACTTGGATCTAATATCTCTACTCCCTCAAGTGCTAATCCTAAATCACTTGCTTTAGCTTTTACGTTAGCAACTTCGCCAATTAAAATTGGTTTTAGTACATTTTCTTTTGCAAGACGATCAGCAGCTGATAAGATTCTTTCATCCGTTCCTTCCGGTAATACAATCGAAATCCCTTTCCCAGATACTTTTTGTTTAATTCCTTCAAATAGATTACTCATTGTGACCTCCATATTATCTCGGTTATTTATATGTACATTAATAAGAATAAAACCTTTTTACAATAATGAAAAATATAATATTCGGATTAAAGCGCTCTCATTTAAAATAAGTTTATTCGTAATTTTCCAACTAAATTTGACTGCCGTATAATTTTGTATGTTTTTACAAAATACTTTTAATTGTAGTATGCTATATAAAAGAAAATCAATACGATAACGTTTGGGGGATTTAAAATGAGTGAAGCTGCAAAAACTTTAGATGGATGGTATTGCCTACATGACTTTAGAAGTATGGATTGGCATGCTTTTAAGCAATTAAGCAGTGATGAGCGCCAAGTAGCAATCGCAGAATTTCAACAAGTATTTTCAAAATGGAATCATGTAGCTGATTCTGGAGAAGGTAGCCACGCAATTTATAATATTTTAGGACAGAAAGCTGACATTATGTTTATGGTTCTACGTCCAACGATGGATGAATTATTACATATTGAAACAGAAATCAACAAAACAACTCTTTCTCAATTCATGATTCCAACATATTCATACGTTTCTGTTGTGGAGTTAAGTAACTATTTAAGCGAAGAAGATGGAGATCCATATCAAAATCCTCATGTACGCTCTAGACTTTACCCAGCATTACCAAAAGCACAATATATTTGTTTCTATCCTATGGATAAAAAACGTGAAGGCGAAGACAACTGGTACATGCTTCCTTCAGGAGCACGTAAAGACATGATGTATAGTCATAGTAAAATCGGTCGTGGATATGCTGGAAAAGTTAAGCAAATCATTACTGGTTCAGTTGGATTCGACGATTACGAATGGGGAGTAACTTTATTCTCCGAAGATGTCCTACAATTCAAGAAACTAATTTACGAAATGCGCTTTGATGAAGTAAGTGCACGTTACGGCGTGTTCGGCTCATTCTTCGTAGGTACAATTCTTAAAGAAGACGCATTTGCAAAATACTTATATGTTTAATTGAAAAGTGGAAGCGCCTCGCCAAGCTAACAACTGGAACTAGACAATTGAAAAGCGGAAGGCGTTCTTCCCCCCAAAAAACTTCTCTAACTGAGAAGTTTTTTTATTTTGCATTTGGAAAAGATGTCATATGTTCTTCCTAATTTTAATATAGTTACAGTAGTGAACGAACCATTCAGTCCTCGCTTTCCGATCTTCTATGAATACACACAATTTATTATTCGGATGAGGAGGCCTTTTTATGGCAGTTATTCGTCATACAGAACAAGAGGTTTTATTATTGGCCAGATTAATGCGTGCTGAAGCTGAGGGTGAAGGAAAAGAAGGCATGCTGATGGTGGGAAATGTCTGTGTTAATAGGGTATTATGCGATTGCTTAGATTTTAAAAAACTTAGAAGTATCAATGATATGGTGTATCAAAGTCCTGGTGGATTCGAAGCTGTACAAAAGTCATATTTTTATCAGCGCGCTCGTGACCAAGATATCGAATTGGCAAGAAGAGTTATAGCAGGACAGCGCTTTTGGCCTGCGAATTTCTGTTTATGGTTCTTTGAACCTTCAGGATCATGTCCACCAACATGGTACAACCAAAAATTAGCTGGAAGATTTAAGGCGCATTGTTTTTATCAACCAAGCCCTCAAGATTGTCCAAAAGTCTTTTAGTAATGAATTAAAGCCTATATTAAGGAGGTTTTTTCTTTGAGTAATCCTTTCGAATATTATCAAAATATTTATCGAGCAACACAACCTGCTCCACAACAAGGACAACAAACGGGGCAAGGGCAAGGATTTGCAGCTCCATCTGGTGGTATGATTACACAACAAGGTCAAGTTGTAGCCTCACCAGCAATGTATGAACAATCATATGTAGAAAATATCCTTAGACAAAATCGGGGGAAAATTGCTACGGTTTATATGACTTTCACTGGTAATCAACAGCAAGTTTTCGTCGGGTATGTAATGGGTGCAGGTCGAGACCATATTGTACTTAGAGATGTAAATTCAAACAAATCGTTTATCTTACTTACAATTTACTTAGATTACGTTACATTTGATGAACAAATAGCTCTTCCTTATGAACTTTAAAAAAAAGTGTTCAATATAGTGCAAATCGCACTTTTATTGAACACTTTTTTTATTTCATCACTGCAATTCCTACTAAAATCCAAGCGATTAAAAATGATAAGCCACCCAAAGGTGTAATGGCACCAAGAATTTTAATACCAGAGATACTTAATATGTACAAGCTTCCTGAGAATAACAGTATACCAATGACTGATAACCAACCAGCCCAAGTTAATTGCGGAGTTGATCCATATTTATCAATTAATAATCCAATTATGAATAGTCCTCCCGTTTGAAACATTTGATACTGTACAGCTTTTTGCCAAATTTGAAGTGATCTTTCAGAAATCTTCCCTTCAAGTCCATGAGCCCCGAATGCTCCTAATGCAATCGATACAAATGCAGATATACTACCTAATAAGAAAAATAGCTTCATACCTTACTTTATCCCCCTACTATTTAAAAATCTAATAATGATCCACCTTGCTCAGACTCATCATATTTAGGCATCACAGCCATTTGAGTTTGAATAGGTTGACTAGGAATTGATTGAACAATATTACTACTGCTTAAATGACTAGAAACCTCTATACTACCTTCTTCTTCAAGCATTAACTCGCATAAAGCGCGAATACTAGCTATACGTTCACGAAATTGTCCTGGCTTTTGCTTATTTGCCTTTGCCTTTAGCAATTCATTTTCAATTTGCTGAATTACTTTTTCTACACTAATATTCAGATAAATCACCACCAAGCTTTTTTAGAACAATCCAATAAAGTTTATTATACTATGCCTTTTTTTCGAAAGCGAATACGAACCAAAATAACCACTATTATGATTGTACAGTGGTATACTAAGATAGTTAATTTTTAGGAGGTAAAACATTGGAATATAAAATGATTGTATTAGACATTGATGACACGCTCTTAACAGATGAACATGTTATTTCTCCCACCACAAAAGAGGCTTTGCTTAAAGCCCAAGATATGGGCGTAAAAGTTGTTCTTGCTTCCGGGAGACCGACCTTCGCAATGCATAAATTGGCTGAAGATCTTTTATTACATGAATACGGAAGCTATGTTCTTTCTTTTAACGGAGGCATCATTACTGATTATCGCACTAAGAATAATGTATATGAATGTACACTAACGAAAGAACAAGCACATGAACTTTATGAACTTAGTAAAAAACATAATGTATTTGTTCATACATACGTTGAGAATGATATTATCACTGAAAAAGGTAATCAATATACAGATATTGAAGGACAACTTACTGGAATGGCTATAAAAGAAGTAAATAGTTTTACAGAGCATGTACAAAACGACGTTGTTAAACTTCTAATGTTAGAAGACCCTGAAAAGTTAGTAAAGGTTGAAAAAATACTTCAACAAGAACTTGAAGGTAAAATTAGCGTAATGCGCTCGAAGCCTTTTTTCTTAGAACTTACAAATAATGAAGTGGACAAAGGTAAAAGTTTGAATCACCTTATTCAAATTCTAGGAATTCGACAAGACGAAGTGATTGCAATAGGTGATGGCTACAATGATCTTCCGATGATTAAATTTGCTGGTCTTGGTGTAGCAATGGGAAATGCAGCAGATGAAATTAAGCAACAAGCTGATTATGTAACTTCATCTAACAATGAAGATGGCGTAGCAAAAGTAGTTGAGAAATTTATTTTCGAAAACATAAAATCGCCAATTTAACATAATTAAAAAGGTTGTCCTAAGGACAACCTTTTTTGTAGAAACCGTGTAAAAATTAGATTCTCAGACTGTTTGAAAGGTTTTCTATAGACTTCTTTTTCATTTAACCGTCCAATCAATCGGTTCCATTTCAAATTCGACAAGCTTTTCGTTAATTTTTGAAAACGGCTTACTCCCAAAGAAACCTCTACTAGCTGATAGAGGACTAGGGTGATGTGATTTTAATACAAAATGATGATCACTTGTTAAAAGTTTCTCTTTTGCTTGAGCATGTTTACCCCAGAGTACAAAAATAATCGGTTTTTCGTGTTTATTTAATTCGGCTAAAATTTGGTCGGTAAATATTTCCCAACCTTTATTCTTATGTGAGTTTGGTTCACTATCACGGACAGTAAGCACCGTATTTAATAATAGTACACCTTGCTTTGCCCAACTTTTCAAATATCCTTCTTTCGGTATTTCGAGACCTAAGTCATGATGTAACTCTTTATATATATTTCTTAATGAAGGAGGAATTTTCACACCAGGTAAAACAGAAAAACTTAAGCCGTGTGCTTGCCCGTGTTGATGGTAAGGGTCTTGGCCGATAATAACTACCTTACACTCTTCATATGAACATTCACTTAACGCCTGAAAAATATGTTCTTTTTCAGGATAAATTCTTTTCTCACTATATTCTGTTTCGATAAATTCTATTAATTCTTTAAAGTAAGGCTTATCAAATTCATTATTTAAGATGTTTCTCCATTCTGAAGACAATTGAAACAAAGAAATACCACCTTTCTTGACGAAATTTCCCGAGAAATAAGTCAATGATTCAATTTTTGTTGAAACGTGTAACTTAATACCATACTTGAATAAACATGATGGCTACTAATACTTGAAATCCTACGATCATTAACGCATATAAGGATAACTTTTTTCCTTGTTGTAAAATATACTTTATGTTTACATTTAATCCAATTGCCGCCAAAGCGATAATTTCTAATAGATGACTAGATTGGTTCGAAACACTTGATAACCAGCTAGGCAATGCACCTATACTATATAACACGCATAGCGCCGTAAAGCCGATTATATACCATGGAAATTTCACTTTTATTTTTTCATTATTGTGTTCAGTCATTGTTTTTCGTTTACTATTCGATAAAATAATGACTACCGCTACTAAGAAAATGACCCTAATTAGTTTAAAAATCGTCGCATAATTTTTTACGTCATCATTTACTAAACTTCCGCTCGCAACAACTTGTCCAACAGACTGCAACGTGCTGCCTAATAAAGCCGCGGTAGGCAATGTTTCAGAGTGATATAGAACAGCTGCTAAAAGAGGTAGAATAAACATTAAAACTGTGCCCATCAAATTGACAATCGTTACTGCCAATCCTTTTTCTTCTTGTGATGCATGTATAGCTGGCGCAGTGGCACCTATTGCCGACGAACCACATACGGCATTCCCACTAGCCATTAAATAGCTAAAGTTAACCCCAAAACCTAGTTTTTTCCCAATCCAAATTGTAAAAATTAATACAAGCGTCATCTGGATTACGATCATTAATAATCCTTTAAATCCTAATAAATGAATCATCTGAATGCTAACTGTTGCACCAAGTAAGCATATAGATACTTCTAACAAAGTGCTCTCTGCAAACTTTCTTCCAATTTGATAATTTGATTTAATGCCAAAAGTGTTACCAATTATTAAACCAATTAATATTGAGAAAGTTGCTGCACCAACTGGTATGATAAATGACAATACTTGACTAATGATTGCAATCAAAAGGCATAGTATAAACCCTGGTAAAATACTTTTCATTTTCCCCATTATTTCTCCCCAAGTTTTGCCTTAATTTTATGTTCTTTTTCTTTCTTTATCTAAACATGAAAAAAGAAAT
The DNA here is from genome assembly GCF_036962205.1 of Bacillus sp. JJ664. Classification (NCBI taxonomy): domain Bacteria; kingdom Bacillati; phylum Bacillota; class Bacilli; order Caryophanales; family Bacillaceae; genus Bacillus; species Bacillus sp. JJ664. Next base: position 74,636 of record NZ_JBALMS010000005.1, read on the forward strand.
TCGACAAGATTCTTGTCGAATTTCCTAATTTCTACCACATATCTAAACTTCATCATAGTTTGAAACTTCTACAATATAATGAGGTCTTCTTTTTGTTTCAAAATACGTTTTACCGACATACTCACCAATAACCCCAGTAATCAGTAATTGAGTACCTCCAAAAAGCATCATAATGTTTGATATCGTGTATAAGCCTGGAATTCGAACACCAATAAATAATACTTTAAAACTCATCATTATAAAGAATATAAGACTAAGTATAATTAGTACTAGCCCAAGCTTTGTTAAAAATCTTAACGGTTTTGTATCATAACTAAGAATATATTCAATACTGTTTTTTAACACATCGAATCTTTTTGTTTCAGATTCCTTATTCATTACACGTGAAGTTACTTCATACTCAATGGTTTTTATTTTATAGCCAATCCATTTAAACATGCCTTTAGAATAACGGTTTGTCTCTGGCATACTTAATACTGCATTTACCGCTTTCCTACTTAACAAGCGAAATTGAGCATCATTTTGAAGTAGATCTGGATCTATCAATTTACTGATAAATTTTTCACCAATACTTCTTTTCGCTTTTTTCATTACACCATTTTCTAATTTTCTTTTTGCGACTACTTGATCGAACCCTTTTTTATATTCGTCAACCATCTCAAGAATCATATTTGTTGGATGATTAAAGCTACCATCCATTAGAATGACCGCATCACCTTTGGCGTGTTCAAAACCTGCGCAAATAGAACCCTCTCTACCAAAAAAGCGACTAAAAGAAATATATTTCATATGTTTACTATGATTTGAAATCACTTGAAGAGCAAGTAATGTATCATCCTCGCTTCCATCATTAATGTAAATCAACTCATAGTCTTCACGGAGTAGTTTTAATGTGTTCGATAAATTCACATGGAATTTCTCTAAACTTTCTCCAACATTATGACAGTAAATTACAACTGATACCTTCATTTAAAAACACCTACTTATCAAAAACTATTACATTTTAACTCCCACTTATGTTATAGCACATACTGTCAAGATTCAATGAATTTCTCATCTCCACGTATTTCAAATACATTAATGAATGATTTTGCTTTTTTTAGATAGGTTAATAATATTTTGCGCCTTATTATTAATTGGGCCCTTCAGAACAACACCAAGTAACACAGCAAACACAATATAAATTAATAATACTAACAGGTCCCGATATACAGTTGACCATAATATGCCACCAGTAGCTTCTCTTAATAAGCTAATTGCATAGGTAAAAGGTAAGTACGGATTAATGATTTGAAAAAATGTAGGTGTTACTTGCACGGGGTATACTCCACCCGCACCTGAAATTTGTAGTACAAGAAAAATAATACTAATTCCTTTACCAACATTTCCAAATACAGAAACAAGAGTATAGACAATAAATGTAAAAACAATGCTAATAAAGATTCCAAATAATATAAAATAACCTTTATTTGCTGCATATGTTCCTAAGATTAAAAAGTTACCAACAGTTACAACGATAGATTGTAATATGGTAATTGATATAAACGTTAAAAACCTTCCAAAGTAGACTTCCCTACTTTTGTACTGCCGTTCTTCATGCACTTCTGTCGTTAACAAAGAGACGAGCAATAAAGTCCCAACCCATAATGAAAGTGTTGTATAAAAAGGTGTCATTCCAGTACCATAGTTGGGTATTGGATAAATCCTTTCATTTTTAATCTTAATGGGATTTGAGTAGAAATCACTTGTCTTCTCAATATCAGTGCGAAGGAAATTAATTAAATCCTCGATACTACCCTGTTTTTTTGCATCCCTAATTTTATTAGCGAGGTTTTTTATTTTTTCTTCAATCATTGGAAAATCATTTATTAATTGTTGTACTTCGCCTTTTTTCATTGATATTAGATTTGAAGTATCATTCAAGACTGCTTTAATAGCTGGTATGCTTTTTTTTGTATCATTCAAAACTGTTCCTATATCCTTAATTGATGAATTCGCTAACTTGTTAATATTATTTATTTTCGGCGCAAAATCAGTATCAAATCTACTAGTTAGATTAGCAAGGCTGTCATTTATATTACTTGCATATAAGTTCATTTTGTTCAGAACATCTTTTGGAACTTCTCTCCCTGATTCAAGAGCATTATTTACATCATTTATTGCACTTTGGAGCCTACTTATGTTTGATTGAACTTGTTTTAAGGCATCTATTTCATTGCTTAAATCTATAGATGTACCCGTTTTATATGTAGTAAGGAATTGAATCAAATTGTTCATCGTTTCGCTTGAGTTAGCCAAATGCTCTTCTAAGTCGCGGGTAAATTTTAGCGCATCAACGTTACTAATATCTTTATTTTGCATTTGATTCACTAGATTCTGAATCGTAGATGATTGATTTTGGAGTAGAACGAGCGCTTGCTTTATAAACGGTGTAACATTTTGAATTGATTGATTAATATTTTCGAGAAAGTTAGCAATATCGTTTGTAAACTTTTCCGCATTGGTTGCAAGTTCATTGATTAACTGTAAATCTTGGTTTGCTGTTTGAATAACAGATTGAATATTATTCATATGAAAGAGTGCTTTTCTTACACCTTGCTCAATTTTTGGCAGATCTTCCTCTAATAAAAAAATTGTTCTCTCAGTTTTCTTAAGTAAAGGTAGATTTGACTGTAAATCAATGCCGATTTTATTAAATACATTTAGCACTTCAGTACTGACTGTTTTCTCGAAATTTTTTGTGATTTCGTTGGCAATGCCACTTGCTCCCTTTTCTGTATATTTAGGTGCAACAATGTTCAGCTTTTCATTTACACTGTATAATAGTTCCGGTTTTTGAGGTTCATCTGTTATGACAGTGCTTATTTTTTCTGAAAAATCGCTTGGGATGATTATACTAGCATAGTAACTCCCATGCTTTACTCCCTTATTTGCATCTTCTTGATTGGTAAATCTCCACCCTAATGTAGGTTCTTTCTTTAGGGCGTGAACAACTTTATTACCGATGTTGATATTTTTATTTAATACCGTAGCTCCACGATCCTCATTAACGATTGCTACTTTCAAACCTTTTGTATTTCCATAAGGGTTCCAAGCGGACTTAATATTAAACCACGCATACATAGATGGCATAAAAATAAGACCTATAATAATCATTAAAGCTGCCCAATTTGTTACTATACGTTTCAAATCACGTCTATAAATCTCCAGGATTGCATTCACTGACAACTCACCTAATATCTTCATTTTTTTGTAGTATGCTATATATAATTTAAAACTATGCGATTTGTTAGTAATCTGGAAGACAATAAAAGACCTTCAATCTCAAAATGAAATTGAAGGCCTTTTTTCTATGTCTATTATGAATAATGATCTGTTTATTATTATTCCCATCTAAAGGTTTTTGCAGCAATTAAAAAGCTTACAATCATCCATACACATAACCAGCCGAAATCACTTGCTAGATCACCGAAAGTTGCTCCGATATTCATAATATCTCGCATGGCAGTGGATAAATGGGTGATTGGTATTGTCTTTATAATAGGTTGCAAGTATTCAGGCATATTGTTTACAGGGAAAAATACTCCCCCTAAAAACATAAGTGGGAATGAGATAAATCCAGCAATCGGCCCTGCACTTTCAGGACTTTTAGCTAAACTAGCGATAATAAAACCAATGCTCATAAATGTTAATGTCCCTAATACAACAAATAGGACAACTAAAAGAAATGATCCTCTAATGCTTACATCAAAACCATAATAGCCTATTAAAATTGTTAATATTGCTTGTAAACTATTAAGGATTAATCTTGCTGTAATTTGGGCTGCAATAAATGTAGAAGCCTTTAAAGTCGTTCCTTGCATACGTCTTAAAACACCACGTTCTCTCCATGACGCAATTTGCCCCGCAACCCCATTCATATTATTATTCATGATTTGCATCGCGATAATTCCAGGCACAAGAAAATCTAAATAGGACAGAGTAATTCCTTCTACTCCTTTTAATGTTGTTACTACTTTTGGTGTATATCCAGCCATTTGCTTACTAGCACCGTCTATATTAGCCGTAATTGTAGCAATTCCACCTTGTAATTGGCCCATTTTACTCTCATTATAGAGAACTTGAATTTGCGCAGGGACATTTTTCTTAGAAGTAACTTGGTCCTGGAAGCCTTTTTTAATCAAGATGACAAAATCTGTTTTCCCATCGGATAAAGACTTTTTCGCTTTCTCTTCATCGCTTTTTTGATGAATTTTCAGCGAGTTCTGCTTATTAAGTATCGAAACGATTTCTTTACTTGCTTGAGTTTTATCATAGTCAATTAAGTTAACCGAATAAGTAGTGGTATTTCCATCATTAAACATTAGTCCAAAAATAATCATAAAGAAAAATGGAAATAATAATGTCCATATTAAAGCTTGGCGATTACGCACATAAATTCTGAGCTGCGCTAAAGTCAGTTGGTAGTAAGCCCTCATTCTTCACGTAACCCCCTTCCAGTCATGCTTAAGAATACATCTTCTAGCGTCGCAGATCTCGTTGATAAATCTGAAATAGAGATGTCTTTTTCTTTTGTGTACTCTAACAATGAAATTAATGAAAATTGGAGATTACGTGTATACAGTGTAACAAAATCATGATTAACTACAATGTTCGTTACACTTTCCAAATGATTAAATTCATCTACTCTCTCAGGAGATTTCGTTTTAAATTCAATCGCACTTTCAGCTTCAATTGAACTGACTAAATTATTTGGAGTATCCAATGCAATCAGTTTTCCTTGATCCATAATACCTATTCGGTCCGCTAACACGTGTGCTTCATCCATATAATGTGTAGATAAAACGACCGTTTTCCCACGTTCTTTTAAAGTAAGAATGATATCCCATAAAGTCCGACGAGCTTGTGGATCTAGTCCAGTAGTCGGTTCATCTAAAAATATAATTTGTGGATCATGTATAAGTGCTAATGCAATTGCCAATCTCTGTTTTTGACCACCTGATAAACCTTTGACTAAACTATTTTGTTTTTCTGTTAATAACATCTCATCAATAAGTGGTTGTATCGGTATATGTGATGGGTAAAAGCTGGCATATAATTCGATGATTTCTTTAACCTTTAGTAGCTCAAATAAAGATGTTGATTGGAGCTGTATACCGATTTCTTGCTTGATTTTGCTTGCGTCCTTACCAATTGACTGTCCAGCGATTGTAGCCGTACCGCCATCTGGTTTTCTTAATCCAACGAGCATTTCCATTGTAGTCGACTTACCTGCTCCGTTTGGACCAAGCAAACCAAAAACTTCTCCTTTTACAACTTCAAAACTAATTCCATTCACTGCATAAAAGTCCCCGTACTTTTTTTGTAAGTTTTTTACTTCAATGATTGAATCCACTTTTTCACCTCATCTAATTACATGAATTAATTTTTATCGTTTTAATGAATATAGTCACAATATTTAGCCTGTTTCAGTATAACCTCCGAGATCATATTTTTGTGTCGAAATTCCCAATTATTAACAATTTTTAATGCTTTTAAAATAATGTATTAATTAATATTGTAGCTTTACATACCATTTACCTAAGACTAACTTCAAAGCTTTTCACATAAAAATGTTACTTTTTATAACTTTATTGTAATAGCATTGTTTTAGCTCTGTAATAATTTTTGGTTACAATATGGTGGCAATTAAAAAAAAATAATTAGGTGATCATATGAAAAAAGAACGAGAACAATGGTTAGATGTGGCCAAAATGATCGGGATCTTATTAGTGGTTTATGGTCATTCTTCTGAAGGTGGTCCGCAATCAATAACGTTTATTTATTGGTTTCATATGCCACTATTTTTTATGATAAGTGGATATTTATTTAAACCTGTTAATTCATTCAGTGAACTAAAATTTTATATAAAAAAACTAGCCTTCAGATTACTTGTACCATACTGTACGTATTTAATCTTATTTAGTATGTATAAACTAATTTTGCAAGCGCAAGAAGGTCCGATACATTTATCCACCATTATGAAAGAAGGAGTTTCATTGTTGATTGGTGGAAGATTTATTACTGGTATACATGGTGTCTTTTGGTATGTGACATGTTTATTTATCACTCAAATTTTATTTTCAATCACATGCCTACTGTTCAAGAAAAATCTTACACGATTATTGGTGGTTATCTCTTGTTACTTAATCGCACATTTTGAGACAATTAATTTAGTACCCTTAATCGGAAAATCAACTTTCAATAATATTATCATTCCTTGGAATATAGACGTTGCATTTTTAGCGATTTTCTTTTTAGGCTTCGGCTACTTTGCAAAAAGATTCATCTCGTCAATTCCTGATTATATAGGTATATTTAGCATTTTCTGCAGCATAATCTTTATGAGTCTTTATCACGTAAATAAGTTAGATTATCATTTAAGCTTAAAATATTTACGTTACGACCACTTATATTTAGACGCGATCATTCCCATCACTATGTGTTTAGCATTACTTTATTTATGTCAGATCATGGCGAAGGTAAACATCATCAAACCATGTACAATCTGCGGTAAAGAATCATTAACGATTATGTATATTCACTTGTTTGCAAACGCGGTATTTTCACAGTTTTTCGATTATGGTCCACTTTTCTTTACCATTATTGGTATAACAATTCCATTACTATTAAAACGATTCATCATTGAAAACCAACCAACTATAAAACCACTCTTTATTGGTTTACATGCTAAGCGAAAACGCCAATTTAAAGTAAGAACTGCATAAAAAAAAGCCCTTTTTGAAGTGAACCCCCATTGTTAATTGTGACTAACAATGGGGGGCATTTCATTTTGGGCTTTTTATTTTAAGGTAACATTAGCAACTGTAGAGCCGGCTTGAATTGCTCCAGATGCATTTATTTCAATATTTTCAGCAATGTCTCCATTTGTGAATATAACAGGAGTTATTGTGCTTTTTGCATTTTCTTTTATGTAGTTTAGATCAAATGTTAGCAACTGATCTCCCGCTTTTACTTTTTGGCCCTCAGTCACATGAGCTTCAAATCCTTGACCTTCTAGTTTTACTGTTTCCAATCCTACATGAATTAAAACTTCTAGACCTTCATTTGAACGGATGCCAACTGCGTGTTTTGTATGGAAAACTTGAACGATTTCTCCATCTACAGGTGATACAACAACGCCTTCACTTGGTGTAATTGCAAAACCGTCACCCATCATCTTTTCAGCAAAAACCGGATCTGGCACTTCCGATAAATCATTGAATTCACCAGTTAAAGGTGCCTTAATTGCAACTTCTTTCGATACTGATGTTGTAGATTCAACAGTTGATGGATTTTCATTTTCACCTGTACCAAATAACTTCTTTAATTTGTTAAACATATTACTCACCTTTTCTAATAATATTCATCCCACTCTTATCATTATCTTTTCAATAAAAATAATACTAATTATCCTAACAGATATAATAGTGTATTGCATAGTAATTATATGTAGATATCGTGAAATTTAATAAAAAGGTTTTAAATTGTTGGTTTACTCTCCATTATTTTGTATTTTTTTGGTGTGCAAAGAGACATCAATTCTTAAAAAACAAGCACGTTTTCGTAAACATCGTTACTATTTAAGAATGCGTTAGTTGATTACAACTCCAGAATGCTCCCTTTCCGTAGGGCGTGAGCTGAGAAAGGTAGGCAGCTAAAACCACGACGTCCTGTCACCCACATCCTGTGGGCCTCCTGCGGGGTCTCAACCTTCCCGCATCTCCCACAGGAGTCTCGCACCTTCCGTTGTAATCAATTTCTGTCTTTATAGTTCCATCTTCTATAAGCAACAATCTCTTAGAAAAAAGACAAAAATAAAAAAGAGATGAATCAAACATTCACCTCTTTCTACGTTACTATTATTTTATTTGTTATATTCTTCGATGATTTTTTCTAATGACAATTCTGAAGTAGCAGTGTAAACAATATCAGCTTTTGATAATGACTGTTCTGAACCAACTCCAACAGCAAACATTCCTGCACCCTTAATAGAGTCAACTCCAGCTGCTGCATCTTCAATTCCGATACAAGCTTTTGGATCTACATTTAATAATTCTGCCGCTGTTAAGAAGATTTCTGGGTCAGGTTTACCTTTTTTGATTGTTGCAGCATCTACAATTACATCAAACTGTTCTTTTAACCCTAGAGATGACATAACAGCTAACGCATTTTTACTAACAGAGGCTAGTCCTAATTTTAGGCCCATCTCTTTAATATCCACTATTAATTCTTCGATTTTCGGTAGGATATCAGTAGGAGAAATATTTTGAATTAATGAAACATAATGTTCGTTTTTCTTTTCAGCTAATGACATTTTCTCATCTGCAGTAAAATCATTATGTTTATTGCCTAATGCTAGAATTTTTTCTAGTGAATCCATACGAGATACACCTTTTAATTCTTCATTAAATTCGCGAGTAAAGGGTACTCCTACATCTTCACCTAGTTGCTTCCAAGCTAAGTAATGATATTCAGCAGTATCTGTAATTACACCATCTAAGTCAAAAATTATTGCTTGTAATTCCTTTGTCATTTTCTGCATCTCCTTTAAATCACTTTAGGCTTCATTAAAAAAATTCAGAAAGAGAACGTTAAGTTCTCTCTCTGAATGAATCGTTACTACTTTTGAATCGCTACTGTTAATTCTCCATTTTCCGCAATTGTCACTTCATTTCCATAAAGTTTTAATTGTAAAGTAGGACCAGTTTGTGTAATAACAACATTCGATTGATTAATTTCAATTGTTAAACGATGTTTACGATAGACAATTTTAAACGAGTAATTCGTCCACGTGCTTGGAATAAATGGTGCAAAAGATAGTGTCTCATTTGCAGTACGCATTCCAGCAAAGCCCTGTACAATCGCCAACCATGAACCAGTCATACTAGTAATATGGAGTCCATCTTCAGTATCGTTATTGTAATTATCAAGATCAAGCCTTGCAGTTCGATTATACATTTCATACGCTTTTTCTTCCATACCTAATTCTGCGGCTAAAATAGAATGTACACAAGGTGATAGCGATGATTCATGTACTGTCATTGGCTCATAAAACTCAAAGTTGCGGCGTTTTTCATCTATTGAGTATTGGTCGTTTAAGAAGTACATCCCTTGTAACACATCAGCTTGTTTAATAAAGCAACTACGAAGAATGCGATCCCATGACCAGTTTTGGTTTAATGGACGATGTTCTGGTGCTAGCTGGTCTACCGTCATTAAATCTTTATCAAGGAATGTATCATGCTGAACGAAAACATTCAATTCCTCATCATATGGGTAATACATTTTGTTGATGATATCTTGCCACTTTTCTACTTCTTCTTTAGTAATATTTAACCCATTTATACGGCTTTCAAACCCATTGCTCTTTAAGTACTGAATTACTTTTAATGTATACTCCAAAGTCCAGCTAGCTATTCGATTTGTATACCAGTTATTATTCACATTATTTTCATATTCATTTGGTCCAGTTACACCATGCATCATATATACATTTTTCTTTTTATTGTAATGCACTCGGTCAGCCCAAAATCTAGAAATGCCAGTTAATACGTCTACCCCATATTCATTTAAATAGGCTTTATCGCCAGTATAATTTACATAATTATAGATCCCATATGCAATTGCTCCATTACGATGAATTTCTTCAAACGTAATTTCCCACTCATTATGGCATTCAATACCCGTGAATGTAACCATTGGATATAATGCACCTTTTAGTCCTTGCTGTTTAGCATTATGATAAGCGCCTTCTAATTGATTATGACGGTACACTAGTAAGTTTCTTGAGACTTCTTGATTAGCAGTTGATAAATACAATGGTATTGCATAAGCTTCAGTATCCCAATATGTTGCTCCACCATATTTTTCGCCTGTAAATCCTTTTGGACCGATATTTAATCGTGCATCTTCACCATAGTAAGTGGTAAATAACTGAAATAAATTAAATCGGATACCTTGTTGTGCTTCGGCGTCTCCATTAATCATTACATCAGCTATTTCCCATCGATCTAGCCATCCTTTTTTATGGTCTGCTAGTTCTGCTTCAAAACCATATGAAATTGCTTGTTCTACTACTAATTTTCCTTTTGTAACTAATTCATTTGCATCATAATCTCGGTCTGTCGTTACTGCGACATATTTAACAAGACTGACAGATTCCCCTGTTGGTACATTAATAACAATTGTATTATCAACGTATTCTTCTTTTTCACTTTTTAAAATTGATGCGATTTTTGCATTTTCAGTTTGTACGGTAATCCCCATCGTAGTTGCTACCTGGAATGTAGGCGAACCAAACGGATTATCTTTTGTTTTCATTTGAAGACTGCCAAAATAGTCTTCTACATTTCTATTAACTTCTACCCAGAAATCTTCATCGTAATTCGAATCCTCATTACGGATATCGCCATCTAAGTACGGAACAAATGTAATGTGACCAGTGTAATTTTTAGCTGTAACTGTATATTTAATGACAGCCAATTCCTTCTTAGCAACAGATAAAAAACGAATTACCTCAATGCCCGTTTCCTTTTCTCCGTGAACGACTGTAAACTTACGCGTTAATACACCATGTTGCATATCTAATTCTCTATAAAATTCTTTTACAACGGCAGTATTTAGATCCAGTTCTTCTCCATCGATCAATACATTAATACCAATGAAATTTGTTGAGTTGATTACTTTTCCAAAATAATTTGGGTACCCATTTTTCCACCAGCCAACTCGCGTTTTATCTGGGAACCAAACGCCAGCCACATATGATCCACGATGGAAATCGCCAGAATACTTCTCTTCAAAATTTCCTCTCATTCCCATGTGGCCGTTTCCTAAACTAACCATACTTTCTGCAAGACGGAACTCTTCTTTATGCAATTCTGTTTCTACAATTTTCCATTCATTTACATCAAATAGTCTTTTCATTATTTTCACCTATATAAATTATATTTGTTGTTTGTTAACGGTTTCATTTTTATGCAACCGCTTTCGTAAAATAGAAAAAATTTTTTTGATTACTCTGCTACAAATCCTATTATATAGCATTTTTGAAAAAAAGAAATACTTATACATAACTTGTCGAAACGTTTTCATAGATTCGTATATTATTTAGGAATCTAGCGAATGTTTTATTTTATTCTTTATAATCTCAAAAATGTCTAAAAATTCAATGGGTCTATGATAAAATTAATTAATATCAATACATTTAACCTAAATTCAACATATCTGCGGGGCGATCTAATGACGGAAATGGTTCCTTTAGTATTTACATTAACGAATAAAAACATTGTCATCATTGGTGGAGGGAAAATTGCATTGCGTAAAGCGAAGGCATTTGTAAAAAGTGGCGCAGCAATTACCATTATTAGCCCACAGATCATTGAGGATTTCAAGGAATTCCCTTCTATATCACATATCAACAAACGATTTGAAAAAGATGACATAAAAGAAGCTCATATTGTTATTGCTGCAACTAATGATAAAGTAGTCAATCAATTTGTTAAAGAATGTACAACGGATTTTCAATGGTTTAATGATGTAAGTGACCAGAAAAATAGTGATTTTCATACACCCGCTGTAATGAGAAGAGGCGATCTAATCGTTTCTGTGTCAACCTCGGGGAAAAGCCCTATCCTTTCAAAAAAGCTAAAAAATGAACTTGAAAGCTATTTTGATGATCATTATGTCGAAATAGTGAACACCTATGCAAATGATAGAAAAAAACCAGGTATTGAGTAATTCATTTACCTGGTTTTTGTATTTTGACTACTGTTTTTTTAATTTTGCCAACGCTTCAGCGAATGGATTGTTGAATGGTTCATCTTCTTGCTTATTTTGTTGTTTTAAATATTTTTGTACATCTTTTTTCGAAACCTTACTGTTTTTTTCTTTAGAACGTCTTTCTTTAAAAGTAGAAAGTTTTTCACGGTGACCACATGAACAAACGAATATTTGTCCTTCGCCTTCTCCTCTTAGCTCTAATCGCTTGAAACAATTCGGGCATCTACTATTTGTCGATTGAGAAATAGTCTTTTTATGTCCACATTCTCTATCTTGACATACAAGCATTTTCCCTCTTTTCCCATTGACTTCAAGCATCAGTTTTCCACAATCAGGGCATTTCGTGCTGCTCATATTATCATGTTTGAATGTTTGTTCGGTTTGCTTAATTTCTTTCACCGCAGTAGAAGCAAATGCGATCATGTCATTCATAAAATTGCTTTTAGATAAAGTTCCTTTTGAGATTGCTTGAAGCTTTTGTTCCCACTCTGCAGTTAATGCAGGGGATTTTAACGCCTCAGGTACTAAATTTAAAAGCTGTTTTCCTTTATTCGTGATAAAAATATCCTTACCTTTTTTCTCAATTAGGAAACTACTAAATAACTTTTCAATAATATCTGCTCTCGTTGCAACAGTACCTAATCCGCCAGTTTCTCCTATTGTCTTCTTCAACTCATTACTTTCTCCAGACATGAATTGAACAGGATTTTCCATTGCACTTAATAAAGTAGCTTCATTAAAAAATGCAGGTGGTTTTGTTTGGCCTTTCGTTTCAATAGATCGAGACATTTCATAAGTTTCTTTTTGTTTAATGACTGGCAGCTTTTGCTCTTCTTTCTGATCTTGCTCTTCTTGATCTTGAAAAACTTCTTTCCAGCCAAGAGATTGTACTCTTTTCCCTTTCGCAATAAACGTTTCTTGTTCAGACTCAGCGATAACATTTGTTTGCTCATATTCAAATGGAGGAAGTAATACTGCTAAAAATCTACTGACAATTAATTCATAGATTTTATATTCTTTTGATGAAAGCTCACTAAGTATAGGTGCTTCTTCAGTTGGAATGATTGCATGATGATCAGAAACCTTTGTATCATCAACAAACGATTTATTTACTTTAATTGGCTGATTCGTAAGCTTCATAATTATTTTTCCATACGGCTTCATATTACATGCTAGTAATCGTTCTTTTAATGTATCAACTAAATCTGAAGACAAGTAGCGAGAGTCTGTACGCGGATAAGTAACTATTTTATGATGCTCATATAGTTTTTGCATGATTGATAATGTTTCTTTAGGAGAAAAATTATATCTTTTATTTGCTTCTCGTTGAAGCTCTGTTAAATCATACAACCCAGGCGCAAATGTTTTTTTCTGACTAGTCGATACTTCTTTGACGATTAGTTGTTTGCCTTTTAATTTCCCTACTAGTTTTTGCAACTCTTCACTCGTTTTTATTTTTGTGTCCTTCGTTTTACTGTTTTGCCACGTAAACGTTGCATTATTTGCGATTACTTGTAGTCCATAATATGTTTGCGGTTTAAATGCTTTAATTTCCTTTTCTCGCTCATAAATCATAGAAAGGGTTGGAGATTGTACTCTTCCGCAAGAAAGCTGCGCATTGTGCTTACATGTAAGGGCACGAGTCGCATTAATCCCAACAATCCAATCCGCTTCTGCTCTTGCTACCGCAGATTGAAATAAATTTTCATATTCTTTTCCACTTCGTAAATTACTAAATCCTTTTTTAACCGCTTTATCTGTTGCAGAAGAAATCCAAAGTCTTTTGATTGGCTTATTTACTTTAGTCATTTGTAAAATCCATCTTGCTACAAGTTCACCTTCGCGCCCCGCATCTGTGGCGATTACAATATCTGCTACATCTTTTCTTAATAATTGTGTTTTTACAGCTTGAAACTGTTTACTCGTTTTTTTAATGATAATTAATTTTAATTTTTCGGGAATCATTGGTAAGTCTTCTAAATTCCATGTTTTATATTTATGGTCATATCCCTCAGGATCTGCCAATGTAACGAGATGTCCCAATGCCCACGTTACTATATACTTATTACCTTCTAAATAGCCATTTCCTTTACGGTGACAATCTAGTACCTTGGCGATATCTCTTGCAACTGAAGGTTTCTCAGCTAAAACAACTGTTTTACTCATAAATTACTCCTTAATATTTCACATTTTCTCTTGTACT